>JAYTQA010000147.1:0-27287 GCA_043746955.1 bacterium
TATTTTCGCCCAGATGAAGGCGGGCTGGATTTTTTGCAGTTGTGCTGGCCTGATTTCCGGCCCAAGATTTCGCCAAGATTGGGCTGGAAAATGCTGTCATTTTGGCGAGGGAGTGCACCATGTCGGATTTTCACGGAATGCCTTGTTGGTACGAACTGGCCACCAATGACCTCGCCGGGGCTGCGGCGTTTTATCAGGCGGTGCTGGGGTGGAACTGGTCGGACAGCGGAACACCCGGCATGACCTACATGTTGGGCAAGGCCAAGGGCGACATGGTGGCGGGCATGATGCAGGCCACGGCACCGCAGCCGGTGGCCTGGCAGATTTACTTCGCGGTCGACAATTGCGATGCGACGGTGGCGCAGGCCGTGGCTTTGGGCGCGCAGGTCTATGCGCCCCCAATGGACATCCCCAACACCGGGCGTTTTGCCGTCTTGGGCGATCCGCAAGGGGCCACATTTGCGATCCTGCAGCCGCAGCCGATGGAAAATGGCGAGACCAGCAAGGCGTTTGACCAGCAAAAGCCCGACCATGGCAGTTGGCACGAGGTGATCTGCCCCGACCCGGCCGCGGCCCTTGCATTCTACGGCAAGCTGTTCGGCTGGACCCTGGTGCGATCTGAGCCGATGGGGCCCGACATGACCTATCACATCTTTGCCCGAGGCGCGTTGGAAATTGGCGGGGCCTTCGCCATGGCGGGCGCGCCGCCGCAGTGGAAGCCCTATTTCGGCATGGCCTCGGCCAAGGCGTCGGTAGCGGCGGTGACGGCCGCCGGCGGCCGCATCCTGCATGGCCCGGACGAGGTGCCAGGCAACCTCGTCACCCTGCAGATCATGGACCCGCAAGGTGCCACTTTGGCTTTGGTCGGCGGAGCTTAGCGCGCCCCGCTGTCGCCTGCCCAGACCGGGGCGAGTTTGCCTGCGGAGTCCGCATAAACCGTGATGCTGGCCCCGACCTCTGGCAGGGCATCAACCGGCTGCGCCAGACTGGCACCCTCAGCGCCCATAGCATCGCGCCAGCGCAGGATGAATTGCGGCTTGCGGTTGACGCGCCACCGAGTGGCAATGCGCCCGGTCACAATGGCCTGCCGCACCGCTCCGGTCTCGCGCAGGGTCACCAGCCGATGGGCATTCCGCCACCTGCCCCAAAAGGCAATGCCGCCGAAGCCGCCGAACCCGCTGGCGAACAGGAGCAGCAGCAACCCGCCGAAAAACGTCCAACCAAAATCGACCTCGTTGATCGTGGGGTCGGCGGTTACATAGCGCACCGCAATCGGCCCGCCGTCCTTGAGGCTGGCGTAAAGGTCTTGAGTGACCGTGGTCTGCGTGGTCCGCCAGCCGCCCGCGTCAAAGCCGTAAGCCACATTGTAGCTGGTACAGGTGTCGAGGTTGTTGCGCCCGCAGGTTTCCTCGGCCTGCCAAAGCCGGGTGATCTGGCCCTGCACCTCCACCCCGCCAAACTGCAACTGTGCGGCGCGTTCGAACAGCACGAGGGCCGGCATGGCGACGGCAAGGCCAATACCCAGAAACAGCGCAAATACCCAACCCGGCGCGGCGAGGGTAAGCGCCGCCACGCTTCGCTTGGAAGAAGCCATCCTGCACCTTTCCCCAATCCTTGCGCCACGCTAACCCACCCCGGATGCACAGGCAAATCCGCAACCGACCGGCGCGCGCGGACCGGTATTCCGCCCGCAGGTCACGTTGGTCAGGCCCCGGCGAACCCACCACCCTGCAAGGCGGTCATGCGTCGTCGGTGTCCCCGTCCTCGTCGGCGTCCGATTGCAGCGAACTTGCGCGTCGTTGCAACCCCTTGATGCCCGATGCGATCATCGCCACTACGACCAAAGCAAACAGGGAAAGCGTGTTGAACACCCCCCTTTGGTCCAATGTCACGACTTGAGGATCGTCGGCGAGGTAGTGCAGAACAACACCGCTACCAACGTGAAATACGCCACTATCACCCCCACTCAGGTAAGCCCGTGAGGTAAACGTCTTACCTGCCACAATATAGCGAAACACCGCGACATCGTTCGTACAGTGCACGGCTCCTGACAAACCGGTCCGGCCAAGATCACAAGGCCGTGGCTCTTGTTGCAGGGCGATCACCACGCCTTGGGCGGACTGGCCGAACCAACTCAAGCGAACCTCAAGATAGGCCTGCCGCGCCAACAGGCCCACCGCAAGCAGACCCAGAACCAACAGCCCGGCATAGAGCCACCCCCATTGGTCAAAAGCCTGCGTGCAAAGGGGCGAGCATCAGGCATGGTCATTTTGCGATCCATTTGGCTTTTCCTAACCCGAACACTTCGCTAATAGACCTGCAAACTACTTCAGGATTGCCCCGATGCCGATGGAAAAGACCTTCAACGCCGCTGAGGCGGAAGCCCGGATCTCCAGGCTGTGGACCCAACGCAAGGTGGGCGCTGCCGGGGCCAATGCCAAGCCCAAGGCGGATGGTTCTGCGGCGGAGGCGTTCTCGATCATGATCCCGCCGCCGAATGTCACCGGCTCACTCCACATGGGCCACGCCTTCAACAACACCCTTCAGGATATTCTGATCCGCTGGCACCGGATGCGGGGTTTTGACACGCTCTGGCAGGTCGGCACCGACCATGCCGGGATCGCGACCCAGATGGTGACCGAACGCGACATGGCCCTCAATCTGGAGCCCAACCGCCGCACCATGGGCCGGGAGAAATTCGTGGCCCGGGTCTGGCAGCAAAAGGTCAAGTCGCGCAGCACGATCATCGGCCAGTTGCAGCGGCTGGGTGCGAGTTGCGATTGGGACCGTGAGGCGTTCACCATGTCGGGTGCGCCCGGAGCACCTGCCGGTGAGGCGGGCAATTTCCACGACGCCGTGATCAAGGTCTTTGTGGAGATGTACAACCACAAGGCCCGCGACGGCAGCCCCGACCCGCTGATCTATCGCGGCAAGCGTCTGGTCAACTGGGACCCGCATTTTGAAACCGCCATCTCGGATCTGGAGGTTGAGAATATCGAAGTGAAGGGCCATATGTGGCACTTCAAATATCTCCTCGCCGGGGGGGAGACCTATGAATACATTGAGAAAGACGCCGAGGGTCAGGTGACCCTGCGGGAGAAGCGCAACTACATCTCGATCGCCACCACGCGGCCTGAGACGATGCTGGGCGATGGCGCGGTAGCCGTCCACCCCTCGGATGAGCGCTATAAACCCATCTGGGGCCACATGGTCCAGCTGCCGCTGTGTGACCGTCTGATCCCGATCATCACCGACGACTACCCCGACCCCAATTTCGGCTCCGGTGCCGTCAAGATCACCGGCGCACATGATTTCAACGACTACGCTGTCGCCAAACGCGCTGGCCTTCCCTGCTACCGCCTGATGGACACCCGGGGATTCATGCGCGCCGATGGTGCGCCCTATGAGACAGCCGTCGCCCGCGCCCGGGAGATCGCCGCCGGGTCGCCCGCCAGTGAAACCGAGGTCGACACCTTAAACCTCGTGCCGGAGAAATACCGTGGCCTTGACCGGTTCGAGGCGCGCAAGCTGGTGGTGGCCGACATCAATGCCGCTGGCCTTGCCGTCACCACTTTGGTGAAATCCTACGATGAGGAAACCGGCTCGGAACACCTGACCCTTGAACCGGTGGTCGAAGCCAAGCCCCTCATGCAGCCCTTCGGCGACCGCTCCAAAGTCGTGATCGAGCCGATGCTGACCGACCAGTGGTTCGTTGACACCGCCAAGATCGTCGGCCCCGCGCTGGACGCCGTGCGGAACGGCGACACCGTGATCATCCCGCAATCGGGTGAGCGCACCTATTTCCACTGGCTGGAGAATATCGAGCCGTGGTGCGTCAGCCGCCAGTTGTGGTGGGGCCATCAGATCCCGGTGTGGTATGGCCTGAACCTCGATGTCGAAGGCTTCGTTGATGACGAAGGCGACAATGCTTTGGATGAGGTGGAAATCCTCACCATCCTTGGCAACGGGGGCGATGTCGAACGCGAAGCGCGCCACCATTGCGCCGCCAACCTTTCTGCGGTCAGCGAGCGGTTCCGTGACGACCTTGCCCCCCTGCCGCACCCTTTGAACGCTGCCCGCATCGTCGAGGTGGCCGACCGTCACGCCGCCGTGGCGCTGCTGGCGCAGTCCTTGGCCGATTACAATCTGTCGCAGGACCCGACCCATCTGACCTACCCGGTCTGGCGCGACCCCGACGTGCTCGACACCTGGTTCTCGTCCGGCCTTTGGCCGATCGGCACATTAGGATGGCCCGACAACACCCCGGAGTTGCAGAAGTATTTCCCGACCTCCACCCTGATCACCGGGGCGGATATCATCTTCTTCTGGGTAGCGAGAATGATGATGATGCAGCTGGCCGTGGTGCATGAGGTGCCGTTCAAGACGGTCTACCTGCACGGCCTGGTCCGCGATGCCAAGGGCAAGAAGATGTCCAAATCGCTCGGCAACGTCATTGACCCTTTGGAGATCATCGACGCATTCGGTGCCGATGCCCTGCGCTTTGCCAATGCCGCGATGGCCTCGCTGGGCGGCACGCTGAAGCTGGATACCCAACGCATCGCGGGCTACCGCAACTTCGGCACCAAACTGTGGAACGCCTGCCGCTTTGCCGAGATGAACGGCGTGTGGGCGGGTCACGCGACCAACCCCGTTCCGCCGAAGGCCGAGGCGACCGCCAACCTCTGGATCATCGGCGAAACCGCCAAGGCCCTGTCTGAGGTGGATGCCGCCCTGAAAGACTACCGCTTCGACACCGCCGCCGACACGCTCTATAAATTCGTCTGGGGCAAGGTCTGCGACTGGTACGTCGAATTCGCCAAACCTTTGTTTGACGGCGAACAGGCGGCGGAGACCCGCGCCACCATGGCGTGGGTCCTCGACCAAAGCATGATCATGCTGCACCCGATGATGCCCTTCATCACCGAGGAATTGTGGTCCACCACCGGCACCCGGCAAAAGCTGCTGGTCCACACCGACTGGCCCATTTACGACCTGTCCCTCGTCAACCCGGACGCGTCACGCGAAATGGCCTTCGTCACCACCCTGATCGACGATATCCGCTCCGCCCGCGCCGAGGTGCATGTGCCTGTGGGGTTAAAGGTGGACCTCGTGGCGATGACCCTGTCGCCCGACGCCCGCGCCGCGTGGCAGCGCAATGAAAGCCTGATCCGCCGTCTTGCCCGGATTGAGACCTTCACCGAAGGCCCCGCCCCGAAAGGCTCGATTACCCTCGCGCTGGACGGTGCGACCTTCGCCATCCCCCTGTCAGGCATCATCAATATCGCCGAAGAAAAAGCCCGTCTGTCCAAGACGATGGAGAAACTGTCCAAGGAAATCCACGGCTTGAAGGGACGCCTGGATAACCCCGCCTTCGCCATCTCCGCCCCCGAAGAGGTGGTCGAAGAAGCCCGCGCTAATCTGGCGGCGCGCGCGGACGAGGCCGCCAAACTCCAAGCCGCCCTCACCCGGCTGGCCGAAATCGGCTGACCGCACCGCAGATCTTATCGCAGCCCCGATCCAAATGAGCGCTGCCGCGCAAGCCTTTTTCTCGCCTCTGGCCAACCGGCTCAGCCGTGCCGCCGGCGGGGATATTTTCGCCAAAGTGAAATCGGCAGTGCCGGTCGGCTTGCCCCTTCACTTTGGCACAAATATCCTCGTGGGTGCGGAGGATCAGAAAACAGTCTGGGCGAGTGTTTTGTCGACCAACGCGCAGCGCGGCGGCAGACAGCCCCTTCTTTTTGGCACAGCTGCGCCCTGTCCTCAGGCAAACCGGTGGCGCCGATGTGCTGGCTTTCCCGCCGTGCCGAACGCCAAAGCCAAAAAAGGCCCGCCGGGACGGTCAGCTTTAGCGGTGAGAGGCTGAGGGCAAGCCGCTGCCCGACCGGCCCGGCGCTGCGTTTGGACCCCCCGGGGCGCTGCGATTGGCTGGCATAGCATCCGCCCCCCTTGCACTTTCGCGCCCCAGACGGTTCACTCCGGCCAAACCGAAAGGACGCTTGATGACCCTGCTTTGCCCGCTCAACCCCGCGATGGCCGCCACCGATCCGCCGCCGGTGATGGAGGCGCGGCGCTGGATTGCGGACCTGAGCTTTCCCGCCTCACGCCCGCTGATCAACGTAAGCCAGGCAGCCCCGGTCGATCTGCCGCCTTTGGCACTGCGCCAGGCCATCGCGGATGCCGCCCTGAACGATCCCAACGCGCATCTCTATGGTCCGGTCCTTGGCCTGCCCGCCCTGCGCGCGGAAATAGCCCAACAGTGGAGCCTTGGCTATGGCGGCAGCATCTCGCCCGACCAGACCGCGATCACCCAAGGCTGCAATCAGGCGTTCTGCGCGGTCATGGCCACTTTGGCGGGCGCTGGCGACGAGGTGATCCTGCCAACCCCGTGGTATTTCAATCATAAGATGTGGCTGGATATGGCGGGGATCACGGCAATCGCGCTGCAAACCGGCCCCGGTCTGATCCCCAATGCCGCGGCCGCAGCCGGCCTGATCACGGCCCGGACGCGCGCCATTGTTCTTGTCTCGCCCAACAATCCCGGCGGGGTGGAATACCCGGCGGAGACCCTGTCAGCCTTCCGTGACCTCGCCCGCGCTCACAAAATCGCGCTGATCGTCGATGAAACCTACCGCGATTTTGACAGCCGCCATTCTTATGAAAGCGGGGGCCGCCCGCATGACCTGTTCACCGACCCGGATTGGGCGGATACGTTCATCCAGCTTTACTCGTTCTCCAAAGCCTACCGGCTGACCGGGCACCGGGTCGGGGCGATCACCGCCTCGACTGCCCGCCTCGCCGAAGTGGAGAAGTTCCTCGACACCGTGGCTATCTGCCCCAGCCAGTTGGGCCAGATCGCGGCGCTGTGGGGCATGCGCAACCTCGGTCAATGGGTGGCAGGTGAACGCGATGAAATCCTCGCCCGCCGCGCCGCGATGATCGCGGGGTTTGGCGCGCTGCCGGGGTGGAGGCTGCTCGGCTGCGGCGCCTACTTCGCTTATGTTGAACACCCGTTCGCCCAGACATCGACCGAGGTGTGCCAGGCCGCTGTCGCCCAAGCCGCTGTCCTGATGCTGCCCGGCTCGATGTTCCAGCCCGAAGGCTCCCCCGAAGGCCAGCGCCAGATCCGCATTGCCTTTGCCAATGTCGACCGGCCAGGCATTGCGGAGTTGTTCGGGCGGTTGGCCAGCTTCGCCCCGTAACCTGTCGCGCGGGATTTTTCAGAGATAAAGCGCGGGCGCTTGCCCCCCTGTGCGCTTTCAGCTTAAACCAGCGCCAATTTGCAAAGGACGCCGGACATGGCCAAAAGCCCAACGCCCCACGATGAAGCCATAGCGCCGCGCAAGGCCTCGCGTGCCGGAACCTCGGTTCTGGTCTTTGTCATGCTGGGGATGATCGTGATCGGCCTTGGCGGTTACGGGGTCACCAACTTTGGCCATTCGGTCGACAATGTGGCGAGCGTCGGCAAGGCGTCGGTCACCACCACCCAGTATGCCCGCGCCTTGCAAGCCCAGATCAAGCAGTTGTCGCAGCAGTTTGGCACCCAGTTAACCTTCAAACAGGCGCAGGCGTTGGGGTTTGATGCGCAGGTTTTGCGCGGGCTGGTGTCGAACGCGGCGCTGGACAACGAGGCGATCCGGATCGGCCTGTCGGCAGGCGATGTGCCGGTGGCGCAGAAAATTGCGGGCACCAAGGCATTTCTGGATGTGACCGGCAAATTTGACCGCACCGTCTACGGCGATCTGTTGCAGCGCAATGGCATCAGTGTGAAAGAGTTCGAATCCGGCGTGCGCGGCGATTTGTCGCGCCAGGTCGTCCAAGCCGCCATCGTCGGCGGCATCGTCACACCGCAGCCCTTGTCCACCACCGTCTATGCCTATCAGGGCGAAGCGCGCGGGTTTACCCTGCTGCAACTGACCGAGGCCAGCCTGCCGCAAAAGCTGCCGGCGCCCACGGACGATGACCTCAAAGCCTACTACACCGGCCATATCGCTGATTTCACCCGGGCTGAGGCCAAGCGGGTCAGCTACGGCGTGCTCGAGCCTGCCAGCATCGCCAAAGACCAGAAGGTCGCCGATGCCGATCTCAAAGCCGCTTATGACGCGGCGATTGACACCTACAACATTCCCGAAAAACGACTGGTCGAACGGCTGGTGTTCGGCAGCGCCGACGAGGCGAAAGCCGCCCGCGCCAAACTGGACGCAGGCACCCCGTTTGAAGACCTGGTCAAAGCGCGCGGCCTTGCTTTGACCGATATCGACATGGGCGATGTGACGATGGGCCAACTCGGGGCTGCCGGCAAGGAGGTGTTCGGTTTGACCGCCCCCGGTGTGGTCGGCCCCCTGCCATCGGACCTCGGCCCGGCATTGTACCGGATGAACGCGGTTCTGCCCGCACAGCTGACCACACTGGAACAGGCGCATGACAAGCTTTTGGCCGATCTGCAACTGAAGGCTGCAACGAAGGCTGTCTCTGACAAGACCGAAAAGATCAATGACCTCTTGGCCGGTGGTTCGACCATCGCCGATATCGCCAAGGATCAGGCGATGACCGCAGGCATCACCGATTATGCCAAGGGTGCCGATGACAACGACCCGATCACCGCCGATCCGGGTTTTGCCAAGGCCATCGGTGCGATGCAGCCTGGCGATTTTCCCCAAGCCGTAGCTCTCGCTGATGGTGGGCTTCTGGTCGCACAGGTGACCGAAACCGTGCCGCCGACCCCGGTGCCATTTGACAAGGCGCGTGCCAAGGTGGCAGCCGCCTTCCATGCCGAGGCTTTGGCGCGGGCCCTGACCAGCCTTGCCGACACCGATCTTGCGGCGGTAAAGGCCGGGGCGACCCTGGAGAGTTTGGGGATAACCGACCACGTCTCCGCCACCACCCGCAGTGCGGCTACCGATGGCGTGCCCGCCGCAGCCGTCACCTTGGCGTTTACGATGAAGCCGGGCGATCTGGCCAAGATCGACGCCAAGGGACAGGTCGCCCTGATCCGCCTCGACGCCGTGACCCCGGCGGAGATGACCGGCGACAAGGCCAAGGCGGCGCTGGATCAGTTTTCGACCCAAGCCGCGCAGTCGATGGCGCAAGACACCTACGACCTGTTTTCCGCAGCGATGACGGCGCAGGGCGGCCTAAACATCAATCAGGCGGCGATCAGTGTCGTGCAGGCGCGGATGAACTGAATGAAGCTGCAACCGGACTATGCGGTGTTCGAGGCGGCCTGGGCCGCGGGCCGCAACCAACTGGTCTATGCGAGGCTGGCGGCTGACCTTGATACGCCGGTGTCGCTGATGATGAAGCTGGCCTAGGCGCGGACCGACACGTTCATGCTGGAATCAGTGACCGGCGGCGAGGTGCGGGGCCGCTACTCGGTGGTTGGCATGAAGCCCGACCTGATCTGGCAATGCCATGGGCGCAAGGCCCGGATCAACCGTGAGGCCCGCTTTGACGGTGCTGCGTTCGTGGATGAGGCTTCGCCGCCCCTGGACTCGCTCCGGGCCCTGATCGCCGAAAGCCGGATTGATCTGCCCGAGGGCCTGCCGCCGATCGCCTCCGGCCTGTTCGGCTACCTCGGCTATGACATCATCCGCCTCGTGGAGCATCTGCCGAACGTCAACCCCGACCCCTTGGGCCTGCCCGATGCCGTGCTGCTGCGCCCCTCCATCGTGGCCGTGCTGGACGGCGTGAAGGGCGAGGTTACCATCGTCGCCCCCGCCTTTGCGACCTCACACCTTTCCGCCCGCGCCGCCTATGCCCAAGCCGCTGAGCGGGTGATGGATGCCCTGCGCGACCTCGACCGCGCGCCCCATGCGCAGCGCGATCTGGGTGAGGCAGCACCCGTCGGTGAGGCGGTGTCGAATTTCACCCACGAAGGCTATAAAGCCGCCGTTGAAATGGCCCGCGACTACATCCGCGCCGGGGACATCTTCCAGGTGGTGCCAAGCCAACGCTGGACCCAAAGCTTCACCCTGCCGCCCTTCGCCTTCTACCGCAGCTTGCGCCGCACCAACCCGTCACCCTTCATGTTCTTCTTCAACTTCGGCGGCTTTCAGGTGATCGGCGCCTCCCCCGAAATCCTCGTGCGGCTGCGCGAAGGCGAAATCACCATCCGCCCGATCGCCGGAACCCGCAAACGTGGGGCCACGCCCGAGGAGGACCGGGCTTTGGAAGCCGACCTTCTGGCCGACCAAAAGGAACTGGCCGAGCACCTGATGCTCTTGGATTTGGGCCGCAACGACGTGGGGCGGGTGGCCAAGATCGGCAGCGTCCGCCCGACCGAGAAATTCATCGTCGAACGCTATAGCCACGTCATGCACATCGTCTCCAACGTGGTAGGCCAGATCGCCGACGGCGAGGACGCTTTGTCGGCCCTGCTGGCCGGTATGCCCGCAGGCACCGTCTCAGGTGCCCCAAAAGTCCGCGCGATGGAGATCATCGACGAGTTGGAACCCGAGAAACGCGGCGTCTACGGCGGCGGCATCGGCTATTTCGCCGCGAACGGAGAAATGGACTTCTGCATCGCTTTGCGGACGGCGGTCCTGAAGGACGAGCAGTTGTATATCCAAGCCGGCGGCGGCGTCGTCTACGACAGCGACCCCGAGGCCGAGTATCAGGAGACGGTCAACAAAAGCAAAGCACTGCGGCGGGCGGCTGAGGATGCCGGGACGTTTGCGCGGCGCGGGAACACCTAAGGCAAGGTGCGGTTAAACCCCACCCGACTTTTGCTTCCCGAATAGAGCAATTCCCGCAAATACTGCGTTTACCTATATTAAGGAAACTGGATTGCATGGACGAAAGGAATGAAGAATTGCTCGAAGAATACCTCACCTGTATTGGGGAGGACTATATTGGTGCAGGCAACCGGCAATTAATTGACGCTGTGACGACCATGCTCTTGGACCGGGCCTCACCCCGTGCGCGGACAAACACTTTATTTTGGACCTATGATTTTGAAACTCAAATCGTCGAAATCGAGCATCGGTATAGGGATACTCCGCCTGTTGCAATAAAACTGTCTGACCTTGTTGAGCGCCTGAAAAAACTTACGATTCCAAAGGATAATGGAGTAACGAAGCGGACGTGAGCGGTTGCCTTCGCGAATCCCACCCAAATTTGAAATATGGGAACCATTAGGGTGCACATTCATTCCATGCTTCTCCCGCCAAATAAGCCGCGCGCAGCAACCAAACCCCCTAAACCATCTCCACCCTTAACCTCTTACCCACCGCAGCCGCGTATTTCCGCAGCGTCTCAATCGTCGGTGACACCCCGCCGCCTTCCAGCCGGGCAATCGCGGATTGGGTGGTGCCCGTCCGGGCTGCGACCTCGCCTTGGGTCAGACCCGCCGCCGTCCGGGCGCGGATCATTGCCTCGATGACCGAGAATTCCACATCCGCCACGGAATAGGCCGCAGCAAACTCGGGGTCCGCCATGTTCTTGGCCAACAGCGCAGCCAGTTTGGTCATCATAGAACCTCTTTCATCCGCTCCAATGCCACCTCAATCGCGCGACGTGGCGTCTTTTGGCTTTTCTTCTCAAACACATGCAGCACCACGACCCTGCGTCCCGAAGCCGTCACATAAAGCCCGCGCGCAATACCTTCCTGCGCCGCAACCCGCAGTTCCCACAGTTTGCCCTCCAGATGCTTGACATGCGGTTCATGCATCTGGTCCAGACCCACATTCTGGACCGTCACCAAAAGCCGCAACAACCGTGCGCGAAGTCCGACCGGCAGGCTAGCAATCTCTGCGTCAACAACGGCAAGCGTTTCGACCGTCCATTGCATCTAAGCTATATACCTCATACGCTATGATCGGTCAATGCATCAGCACCGCCGTCACCGGGGCCAGTGCCATAGTGGCCCCCTTCCCCGCCACCGTCCACTCCAGGATCGCCGCCACCGTATCCGCACGTGTATCGCCGATCACCACCACGGACCCTTCCTGTGCTGCCTTGAACGCGGCCCGGTCCAGATAGCGGCGGATGGTGGGGCCGCTCTCGCCCGCGCCATCCAAGCGGCGGAAGATCACGGCGGCGGGCAGGCCGTCGCGCCGGGCGATCTGGTCGGCGGCATTGAGCCCTCTGTCATAGGTCAGCAGGCCGCGGCCCTGGTCGGCGATCACCGGCAGCACCAAACTGGCCAAAGCGCGGTTGTCCTGAAAGCCCAAGGTGGCCTCGTCCACCACGCCGACCGCCTCCGGCACAATGCCAGCGAGGCTCTGAAACGTCTGCGCGACATCGCCTGCGGTGGCACCGGGCGGCAGGCCGTTGGCGAGGATCAGCACCTCTTGCCCGGCGTCGCGGTAGGTCTGGGCGGCGGCTTTGGCGTCACTGGCGAGCGGGTCGATCACGAAACTCACCGGGAACGGCAGCTTGGCAAGCTCGGCCCGCGCCATGCCCGCCGCCCCCACATCCTGCAGCAGGATGACAAAGCGCGGCTTGCCGGCGGGGGCGTCAAAGGTGCGGGCGAATTTGGCAATCGGCTGGTCGGCGGCTGGGGTGCGCTGCGTTTTGGGCGGGTCGCCGATCTGGGGCAGCGCGTCGGTCTGCACGCCCGGGACGCCCGGTTTCAGCAAAGGTTGGGCCAGGCCGGGTTGGGTCAGCGCGGGTTGGGGCAGTCCGGGTTGGGGCAGTCCGGGTTGGGCCAGTCCGGGTAGGGCCAGTCCGGGTAGGGCCAGTCCGGCGGGTTTGATCCCGGCAGGTTTGATGCCCGCAGGTTTGACCCCGACCGGTTTTTGCGCTGCGGGTTTCAGGACGGTCGGCAGCGTGCTCTCAAGGCTTTTGACCGGCGGCAGGCTCGGGCTTTGCGGTGTGATGATGTGGGGGGCAACCGGCGGCGGGTAGGCCGGGGCCGCATCGCCCGGCGCGGGCGGGGTAGCGGCAGGCTGCGGTGCCACGCCCGGATCCAGCGCGTCAGCAATCTGCGGCAGGCGCGTAGGCTCGCTTAGCCCGGAACTTTGGGAGGGTTGCAGCAGCGCGTCCTTCAGCCCTGCCGGGTCGGGCGGTGTCGCTGCACCGGGCTGCGCATCTGCCGCAGGGGTCGTCAATGCGGCATCGAGCGAGGCCAAGGCCGGTGGTGCCTCCGCCGCCGCTGGGGCATCCGGCGGCGCTGCGACCGGCGCCTCCGCCGCAAGGATCGGCGGAGCGGCCGGCGCATCGGGTGCCGCTGGCGCTGGCGTTGGCGTTGGCGCATCGGGTGCTGCAGGCGCATCAGGTGCAGCCGCCGCATCGGGTGCCGCTGGCGCACTGGGTGCCGCAGGCGCTGGCGTTGACGCGGCAGTCGCGGCGGCAGTCGAGGCGGCAGTCGTGGTGCTAGTCGAGGTCGCAGTTGGGGTGGCAGTCGTGGTGGCAGTCGTGGTGGCAGTCGGGATGGCAGTCGGGATGGCAGTCGGGGTGGCCGTCGGGGTGGCCGTCGGGATGGCAGTCGGGGTGGCCGTCGGGGTGGCCGTCGGGGTGGCAGTCGCGGCGGCAGTTGTGGCGGCAGTCGGGGCGGCAGTTGTGGCGGCAGTCGGGGCGGCAGTCGGGGCGGCATTTGCGGCGGTGATATTCGGTGGGGCAGCAGTCGTCGCTGTAGTTAGTCCTGCTGTAGCGTCGGCCGTCGCGTCAGCCCCAGCCGCAGCGGCAACCGGCTCGGCATCAGCGCTGACAAGTGCGCTGGTGGCGGCAGACTCAGCTGTGGTCGCACCTGAAGCCACCGGCGCTGCATCTGCCGTTGCGGGATCGCCAGCCTTGGACGTATCAGACCGGACCGCCCCCGCCCCAGCCCCCACCACTGCAGCCGTCCCATCCGAAGCGGCTGGTAACGTTGTAGAGGTGATGCGCGCGCTCGCGTCCGCCGCACCATCAGCCGCCGGGACTGCCACCGTTTGATCGGCCCCCACCACAGCCGGTGTCGCATCGGTTTGCGTCATCGAGGCTGCCGTCGACTGAGCAGCCGTGGCAGGGGCAGCCGTGGCGGGGGCAGCCGTGGCGGGAGCAGCCGTGGCGGGGGCAGGCGCATCGGATGCCATCGGAGCCGGGGCAGCCGTGACCGGTGCAGAGGCAGCAGGTGCAGGCGGATCGGATGCCATCGGAGTCGGGGCAGATGTGACCGATTCAGAAGGGATGGGTGTAGCCGGAGCGGCTGCCGTGAGAGCCGGGGCAGCCGTGGCCGGTACAGAGAGAGCGAGTGCAGCCACATTGGATGCCGCCGGAGCCGGTGTAGAACTGGAGGGTGCAGGCGCATCGGATGCTGTAGGAACCGGGGCAGACGTGGCCGCAGCCGTGACCGGAGCCGCAGAGGGAGCCGCCGCCGCAGCCGCAGCCTTGGTCCCCGGAGCGTCCACAGGTGGCTCCGAAACCCCCCGCGCAGCTGCACCCTTGGCAGCAGCACCCGTCGCTGTCGCAGGGGCTCGCGCACCCCCAACCACTGGCGGGGGTGCCAGTTGCGAGGCTATCGCCAATCCGGCCCCCACGACCACCACGCCCCAAATCAGACCGCTTGCAAAACTCCGCGCCACCCTATGCTCCCCTACTTGCCCAATCGGCCATAGCCCTGTCGCCCTGCGCCAATCGCCGTTGACCCGTGGTGCCCTGACCCGCGTAGACTTAACCCTCCTAGCCCCGACACGCTTAGCCCCGACCAGCGTAGTCCTGACCCGAGTTGCCCTGACCCGAGTTGCCCTGACCAGCCCTGCCCGCCTAGCCCTACCCGACCAGCCCCGGCCGGTGCAGCCCTTGGCCTGCGTGGCCCTTGACGCCCGCTGACCTTCCTGATCCTCTATAGTCCTGTCTCCTTCGGGGTTCACCCCCCTATGGCAAAGGCTTAGCCCAGATGCTGCTTCTGATCGACAATTACGACAGCTTCACCTACAACCTTGTCCATTATCTGGGCGAGCTTGGGGCCGATGTCAAAGTGGTGCGGAACGACGCGCTGGATGTGCAGGCCGCCATGGCGTTACGGCCACAGGCAATCGTGCTGTCGCCCGGGCCTTGCGACCCGGATCAGGCCGGGATTTGCCTGCCCCTGACCCTCGCCGCCGCCGAGACGAACACCCCCCTGCTCGGCGTCTGCCTTGGCCACCAGACGATCGGTCAGGCCTTCGGTGGCCGGGTGGTGCGCTGCCACGAGATTGTCCATGGCAAGATGGGCGCCATGATCCATGACGGCAAAGGCATGTTCGCGGGCCTGCCCTCGCCGTTTCTGGCCACCCGCTACCATTCGCTGGTGGTGGAGCGCGCAAGCCTGCCGGAAGCGCTGGAGGTCACGGCCTGGCTTGCCGATGGCACGATCATGGGCCTGCGCCACAAGACCAAACCGATCGAGGGCGTGCAGTTCCACCCCGAAAGCATCGCCTCCGAACATGGTCATCACCTGTTGCAGAACTTCCTCGACCGGGCGCGCCGCACGGTGCCGGCATGAGCAGCGTCCCCCCAGACCGCGCCCGGAAGCGCGCAAATCCGGGCCCCGACGACCGGCGATCCGACGACCGGCGACCCCCGGCCCGGCTGAGCGCGAACCCGCAGATTCAATCGGTTAGCCTGAGGGCGCAAGCATGAGCGATGCATTCGGACATCTGACCCGCCGCAGCGCCACCCACGCCCCGAACCACCAGCAATCCTTCGCCACCCAGATCGCCACCCCTCCCGCCCGCCCCTGCCACCGGGGTGCGAGCATGAGGGGTCCACTAAAGCCCATAACCCGCCGCAAGACGACCTGTGCCTTTGGGCCGACGCAAGTCGCCCTAAACCACCAGCAATCCTTCGCCAATCAGATCAACACCCCTCCCGCCCGCCCCACCACCGGGGTGCGAGCATGAGGGATGCGCTAAAGCCCGTGACCCGCCACAAGACGACCGATTCTTTTGGGCCGACACACGTCGCCCGGAACCACCGGAGAGCATTCGCCATCCAGATCGCCACCTCTCCCGTCCGCCGCGCTAACGGGATGCGAACATGAGGGATGCATTCGGACACCTGACCCGCCGCAGCGCCACCCGCGCGCTGAACCACCGGCGAGCCTTCGTCACCCAGATCGCCACCCCTGCCATGCGCCACGCCACCGAGGTGCGAGCATGAGCGATGCATTCGGACACCTGACCCGCCGCACTGCAACCCGCGCGCTAAACCACCAGCAATCCTTTGCCACCCAGATCACCCTCCTCCCGCGCGCCGCGCCAACCGGGTGCAAGCATGAGTGACGCGCTCAAACCCCTGATCGGGCTGGCCGCCACCCGGCCCCTGACCCGGGCCGAGGCGGAAACCGCGTTCACCGCTCTGTTCGAGGGCACCGCCACCCCGGCCCAGATGGGCGGCCTTCTGATGGCGCTGCGCACCCGGGGCGAGACGGTGGATGAATTCGCCGCCGCCGCCACCGTCATGCGCTCGAAATGCCATGCGGTCCGCGCTCCGGCGGGGGCGATGGACATCGTCGGCACCGGCGGCGACGGCAAAGGCACGCTCAACATCTCGACCGCCACCGCTTTTGTGGTGGCAGCGGCCGGGGTGCCGGTGGCCAAACACGGCAACCGCAACCTGTCGTCGAAATCCGGTGCCGCCGATGCGCTGACCGAGATGGGGCTGAACGTGATGGTCGGGCCGGAGGTTGTCGAGCGGTGCCTGGCCGAGGCCGGCATCGGTTTCATGATGGCGCCGATGCACCACCCCGCGATGCGCCATGTCGGCCCGGTGCGCGCCGAACTGGGCACCAGGACCATCTTCAACATCCTGGGGCCTTTGACCAACCCGGCCGGGGTCAAACGCCAGTTGACCGGCACCTTTTCGGCTCACCTGATCCGGCCGATGGCCGAAACCCTGCGCGCCTTGGGATCTGAAGCGGCGTGGCTGGTGCACGGCAGCGATGGCACGGATGAGATTTCGATCGCGGGCCCGACCGCCGTTGCCGCGCTCAAAGACGGTGAAATCACCGAATTCAGCGTCCACCCCGAAGACGCGGGCCTGCCGGTGCACCGGTTTGAGGCGATCCTCGGCGGCACCCCGGCGGAGAATGCCGCAGCCTTCCGCGCGCTTCTGAACGGCGCCCTTGGGGCCTATCGCGACGCCGTCCTCGTGAACGCCGCGGCCGCCCTGCTGGTCGCAGGCAAGGTGGCAAACCTGAAAGACGGCGCAAGCCTCGCCCGCGCCGCCATCGATTCGGGCGAGGCCAAGCGCCGCATCGACACCCTGCGCCGCATCACACCGGCCCCTCAGGCCTGAGACGGACCGCCTGTCCCCAGTGGCAAAAGTCGGCTGTCGGCCGCTCCTGCACAGCAGGCGGGACTTTCTACCACTTCTGCACCGAGGGGCTGTCTATCACTCCCGCACCGGGGTGCGGTCTATCGCTCCTGCACCGGGGGGCTGTCTACCACTCCTGCACCGGGAGGCTGTCTGTCGCTCCTGCACCGGGGGGCTGTCTGTCGCTCCTGCACCGGGGGGCTTTCTACCACTCCTGCACCCGGGGGCTGTCTATCACTCCTGCACCGGGTGGCTGTCAGCCTCGCCCGCACAGGGGGGCAGTCTATCACTCCTGCACCGGGGGGGCTGTCTGCCTCTCCTGCACCGGGGGGCTGTCTGCCTCTCCGGCACCGGGGGGCTGTCTGCCGCTCCTGCACCGGGGGCTGTCTATCACTCCTGCACCGGGGGCAGTCTATCACTCCTGCACCGGGGGGGCTGTCTGCCTCTCCTGCACCGGGGGGCTGTCTGCCTCTCCTGCACCGGGGGGCTGTCTGCCGCTCCTGCACCGGGGGCTGTCTATCACTCCTGCACCGGGGGGGCTGTCTGCCCCCGAGGCTTCTCAGGTTCTACTCTCCTGCAAAGCAACCGCGCTCACCCACCCCGAGGCTAGTTGTACCAAACTGAAACCGCCAAGACGCGCGCTGTTGCCCTTTCACCTTGGCATAAATACCCCCGCCGGAGGCCCCGGTCCGCCAAACGCACTGCCCTCAGCCTGCTGCCCCCAACCTGATGCGTCCGGCCTGATATCCCCAGCTTGACACCCCCAGCTTGACACCCCCGGCCTAGTGCCACAGTCTGCTATCCCCTGCCTGATGCGACAACCTGGTTCTCCCTGCCTGCTGCCCCCACTTGAAGCGTCCAACCTGATGGGTCCAGGCTGCCACCAACTGCCTGCTACCATCTGCCTGATGCTCCCAGCTTGATGCCCCCAGCCTTGTGCCACAGCCTGCTATCCCCTGCCTGATGCGACAGCCTGGTTCTCCCTGCCTGCTGCCCCCACTTGAAGCGTCCAACCTGATGCGTCCAGCCTGATGCCCCAGCCCGACGCACCCAGCCCCCGAAGTGCGGCGGGGTGGGCGGGTGGGCGCGGCACTTCGGGGGCTGTTACAGGGTGGAGTTCATCGCCCCGCCATCGAGCAGGATATTCTGCCCGACGATAAAGCCCGCGTGCTGGCTGCACAGGAACGCACAGGCGGCGCCGAAATCCTGCGGCGTGCCATAGCGGCGGGCCGGAATGCTCGCCATGCGCTCGGCCCGCGCCTGTTCAACCGAGATGCCGCGCGCCTTGACCACGCCCGCATCCAGCGCGGTGGCGCGGTCGGTGTCGTGAATGCCGGGCAGCAGGTTGTTGATCGTAACGCCCTGCGGGGCCACCTGTCGTGCGGTACCAGCCACAAAGCCGGTCAGGCCCGCGCGGGCGGCGTTGGAAAGCCCCAAGGCTGCAACCGGGGCCTTGACCGACTGGCTGGTGATGTTGACCACCCGGCCCCAGCCCTTGGCCATCATCGCCGGCATGAGCGCGGTCATCAGGGCAATCGGTGTCAGCATGTTGGCCTCGATCGCACGCAGATAGTCGGCGCGGGTCCAGGTCTCCCACGAGCCCGGTGGCGGGCCGCCCGCATTGGTGACCAGAATATCGACCGCCCCTGCTGCCGCCAGCACCGCCGCCAGACCGGCCTCGGAGGTCACATCCGCCACCACGGTCACGACGTTCACGCCAAACCCGCGCAGGTCGGCCGCCGTAGCCTCCAGCGCCTCGGCGCCGCGTGCGTTGATCACCAGATCGACCCCGGCCGCCGCCAAAGCCATCGCACAACCGCGCCCCAACCCTTTGGACGCCGCCGTCACCAGCGCCCGTTTGCCCTTGATCCCCAGTTCCATCTTCAAATCCCCTCTGACTGCCACTTTGGCTTGCATTCTGGCGCACACTCTGGCCGCATCCCCGGCCCGATCCAAGGCCGCATCTTTGGCCCCCTCCTTGGCCGCATCTTTGGCCACACCTCGGGCCTCGTCCGTGGGCTCAACATTGGCCAGATCCATAGCCGAGTCACTGGCCCCATCCGAGGCCGCATCTTTGGCCCCGTCCGTGGCCGCATCTTTGGCTTCGCCTTGGCCCCCTTCGTTTCTATCTGCCGCAGCCACGCCGCAAACCTGACCCTTTGTTGACGTTTCCGGCGGCGATTGCTAGGCCAGTTAGCGGAGCCCGAGGAGACCCGATGTCTGCCCCCCCATCAGCCGGCCCGCCACCAGCCCCTTCGCCAGCCGGACTGCCGCCATCGGGCCCCCGACCATCTGGCCCACCACCATCCGGACTGCCATCAGTTGGACTGCCATCAGTTGGACTGGCACCCGCCGGACTGGCACCCGCCGGACTGCCACCAGTTGAACTGCCACCGTCTGGCCCACCACCATCCGGCCCCCCACCCGCTGGCCTGCCACCAGCCGGCCCGCCCGTTGGCGCATCTGCCGCCCCGTCAGATGACTCATCAGCGGGCGCGTCTGCCGCGTCTGCCGCCTCGCCAGCAGGCGCATCTGCGACCCCGTCAGGTGAGACATCAGCGAGCGCGTCTGCCGCCTCTCCAGCGGGGGCATCTGCCACCCCGTCAGATGACTCATCAGCGGGCGCATTTGCCGCGCCTGCCGCCTCGGCAGCGGGCGCGTCTGCCGCCTTGCCACCCCCCCTGCCCAGCCATGCAGCGCAGGTGTTTGCGGCCGAGGATATCTATGTCGTGCAAGGTGCCAATCAGGGCGATGGCCTGACCGGGCCGGCGGAGGTCTGCGTCGGCGACGTTTATCATCTGCGCCGCCTGGCCGAACCCCTGCGGCTGCTGCTGTGCAAGCCCGAGGCGGGCGGTCAGACCGTGGCCCCCGGCTCCGAGGTCGGCCGCGCCGGGGCCGGGGTGCGGCTGGAGGCGCGCTATACCCTGATGGCCCCGGATGGCGACCGCGTGGACCTGCTGATCCTGCGGGTCGAGGCTGACAGCCAAATCGCCCCCCCCAGCGGTACCTCCGGCAGCAACTCCCACCTCACCTCCGGCAACCCCGCCCACCTCACCTCCGGCGGCCCCTCCCACCTCACCCCCGGCGGCCGCTCCCTCCTCACCTCCGGCAGCGCCCCACATGTCACCCCCGACGACACATCCGGGCCCACCCCCCGCAGCACTCCCGACGGCAGACCCGGCAGCACCTCCGGCGGCACGTCCGGCAGCCCCTCCCACCTCACCTCCGGCAGCCCCGCCCACCTCACATCCGGCAGCCCCGCCCACCTCACCTCCGGCAGCACCCCACATGTCACGCCCGGCGGCGCCCCCAACGTCACCCCCGGCAGCAACCCCAACGTTACCGCCGACGACACATCGGGTACCACCACTGGCAGCACGCCCGGCAGTATCCCCGGCGGCACATCCGGAGCCACCTCAAATGGCACCTCCACCGGCAACTTCGGCAGCAGCCTCGACGACACCGCCGGCGGTAGACACGGTGGCACCCCAAATGGCACCCCCAGCGGTACCTCCAACGGCAGCCCCGACGACAGCCCCGACGACACCGCCGGCGGCACATCCGGTGGCACCCCAATTGGCAACGCCGAGGCGATCCGGGTGGCGCTGCCGTTGTCACCGGTCGGCCCCGGGGTCGACTATACCCTCCTGTCGGTCGAGGCCGCGCCCGAGGGGCTGCATCTGGCCGATATGCTCTGCCTGTCGTTTGCGCGCGGCACGATGATCACGCTCGGCACCGGCAAACAATGCGCGATCGAGGCGTTGCAGCCCGGCACCCAGGTCCTGACCCGCGACCATGGCCGCCAGCCGGTGCGCTGGATCGGCCATGCCCGGCTGCGCGCGGTCGGCAGTTTCGCGCCGGTGGTGATCGTGGCCGGCACCATCGGCAATGCCGGCGATCTGATCGTGAGCCAGCATCACCGGGTGTTCTTGTACCAGCGTCGGCGCAGCCCCGGTCTGGCCACCGCCGAACTGCTGGTCCAGGCCCGCGATCTGGTCGACGGCACAACCGTTTTTCTGCGCGAGGGCGGCTTTGTCGATTACTTCAGCCTGGTGTTTGACCGGCACGAGATCATCTATGCCGAAGGGGTCCCGTCCGAAAGCCTGATGGTCAATGACGCCACGGTGAACCGCCTGCCGCCCGAGGTCGCAGCCGAGGTGAAGGCCCGCTTCCCCGGCCTCGCCCATGTCCCGCATTTCGGCACCGAGGCGAGCCGGGAGTTTCTGGCCGAACTCGGGGCCGAACGGTTGCCGGGCGGGCGCAAGGGCTGACGGATTTCGGCGACTGACCTTGATAAAACGGTGGCCCGGCCCCGAAAAAGCGGGGTGTCCACAAATGGACACTTTTGGAAATATCGACAAATCAATGCGTTAGGTTTTTTCGTTCATTTTTTGGTAACCAAATATGGCGCCAAGGCCACGATTGCCGCGCCACCACCTGCCGGGCGCAAGGGGTGAGACGTGGTGCGGGTTGCGGGTTGCGAAGCGGGGGGCTGCCCCCGCACCCCCGGGATATTTTTGGACAGAAAATAAGGCTTAGAGGTGTGCCAGGATCGACCGCGCGGCGCGCAGGCCGGGCGGTTCGCCACCCCGACCGAGGCGCTGCATCGTCAGGGTCATGGCGGCGTGTTGTTGCGTGCTGTCGTGCAGGACGGCGGTCAGGGCGGCGGCGATGGCGGCGGGTTTGCAGGCCGGGCCGATGAACTCGGGCACCGCACGGGTTTCACTGACGAGGTTGACCAGCGTATAAGTGTCGATCAGCGCCATCCGGTCCATCAGCCACCAACTTACCCGGTGCATGTCATAGGCGATCACCATCGGCACCTGATTGGCCGCAAGCTCCAGCGACACGGTGCCGGAGGCTGCCAGCGCCAGATCCGCCATCGCAAAAGCCGCGCGCTTTTCGGCGGGATCGAGGATCAGGCGCGGGCGGACCGGCCAGTTTTGGGTGAGGCTGCGCAGGAGCGGGGCCAGATGGCTGAGGGTCGGCAGGGCGACGCCGAGGCCGGGACAGGTTTGCTGCAACCGCCCCAGCGCCGCGCCAAAGGCAGGCGCGAGGCGGGTGACTTCGGATTTGCGCGAGCCGGGCAGGCACAGGATCAGCGGGCGCGGGCCATTGGCAAGGCTGGCGCGTTCGGCGGGTGAGGCCACCGGGTCGTTCACCACCGGGTGGCCGACAAAGTCGCAACTCATGCCGGCGGCGGTCATATAGGGCGGCTCGAACGGCAACAAAGCGAGGACATGGTCGATGACCCGGGCCATCCTGGCCGCGCGGCCCGGCCGCCAGGCCCAGACCGAGGGCGCGACGTAATGGATGGTTTTCTGGGCCGGATTGGCGGCCTTGACGATGGCCGCCACCCGCAGGCAGAAATCCGGGCTGTCGATGGTGATCAGGGCTGCGGGGGCGGCGGCGCGGACCGCCTCGGCGGTTTGGGCGATGCGGCGTTTCAGGGCGAAATACTTCGGCAGCACCTCGGCTATGCCCATCACCGACAATTCCTCGATCGGGAAGATTGAGGTCAGGCCCTCTGCCGCCATCAACGGCCCGCCGATGCCTTCAAAGCTGCAACCGGGGGCGAGGCTGCGCAAGGACGCCATCAGGGCCGCTCCGAGCTTGTCGCCCGAAGGCTCGCCCGCGACCAGAAAGAACCTCAGCGCGCCCACAGGAACAGGCCCAGTTGGCTGGCCAGCGCCTGCATTTCAGGCAGATCAAGGCAGATCACCGATCCGGCCTGAAATGCCACGCCGGCAAGGCCAGCGGCATGGGTGCCGCGCAAGGTGGCGGAGCCGAGGGTCGGCAGATCAATCCTGCGGTCCTGACCCGGTTTGGCCGCTTTGTACAACAGGCCCCGGCGGGCGGGCCGCAGTGCCTCAGGCAGGGCTGCGACCTGGGCCAGCATCCGGTCGGTGCCGGGCAAAGCCTCCAGCGCCAGACACAGGCCGTCGGCCACCACGCAGCCCTGGCCGACATCGACGGCCCCAAGGGCTGCCACGATGGCTGCGGCCCGGGCAGCATCGGCTTCGGCCTCGGGCGGGACGCAGCCGGCCAGAACCCCGGTGCCTGGCAGCAGCAACGGCGCTACGGCTTCGATGCCTGCCACGGCAAAGCCAAACTCCTCGACCAGCGCCAGAATGCCGCGCAAGGTCGCGTCATCGCCGCCGGCCAGCACCGCCAACAGTTGGGGCATCAGTTGGGCGGTTGCCGGATCAAACAGCGACGGGTCGAACCGGGGGCGGCTGATCGCACCGGCAAAGGCGATCCTTGTGATGCCCCGGTCGCTCAGATGGCGGAACAACGGCACCAGCCGTTCGGCGCGAAAGGTCAGATCGGCGGTCAACCCATCCGGGGCACACCCGTCCATCGCACAGATATAGGGCCGCTCGGCCAGCGCCTGCACCACGGCGAGCGGCAGGCCCCCGCGTCCGGCGATCAGGGCAAGGTCGCTCATTTGGGGGTCAGGAACGAACGGTCGGAGGCCGACAGGATGAACGCCACCATCGCGCGCACCGCGTCGACATTGGTGGTATCGGCCAGACGGCGGGCGCGGTCCAGAAAGGTGCCCTCGCCCTTGGCCAGTTCGTCATAGGCGTGGCGCAGCGCAGTGATCGCCGCCCGGTCCATGCCCCGGCGCTTGAGCCCGACCAGGTTCAGCCCGTCCAACTCGCCCCTCGGGCCCTGCACGAGGCCGTAGGGGATGACGTCATTGGTCACCATCGTCACCGCCCCGATGATGGCACCATGGCCGATGCGCACCCATTGGTGAATGCCTGACAAGCCGCCGATGATCACGTCATCACCGATCTGGCAATGGCCCGCGATGGCAACCCCATTGGCAAGGATCACCCGGTTGCCCAGTTGGGCATCATGGCCGATGTGGCAGCCGGTCATCAGCAGGCAATCGTCGCCGACCCGGGTGATGCCACCGCCCGCCTCGGTCCCGGTGTTGAGCGTGACACTTTCGCGGATCCGGCAGCGCTGACCGATCAGAAGCCGGGTGCGCTCGCCCTGGTATTTCAGGTCTTGCGGCACCTCGCCGACCGTGGCGTGCGGGAAAATCACGGTGCCTGCGCCCACATCGGTCCAGCCGGTGACGACCGCGTGGGACTTCACTTCGACCCCGGCCGCCAGCGACACCTCAGGGCCGATCACACAGAACGGGCCGATTTTCACACCCGACGACAGCTTGGCCGCCGGGTCCACCACCGAGGACGGATGGATAGAGGGATCCGTCACGCCCTATACCTTGGGCAGATCGAACATGGCGGTGAAGGTGGCTTCGGTCACAAGTTCACCGTCCACCGTGGCGCGGCCTTCAAACTTCCAGACCCGGCCACCGCCGCGCACCGCACGGACATGCAGTTCCAGAACGTCGCCCGGCACCACTTTGCGGCGGAACTTCACCGCGTCGATCCCCATGAAGAACACCTTGGCCTGCTTGTCGACCAGATCCATCGACAGGCCGACCAAAACGCCGGAGGTTTGCGCCATCGCCTCGATGATCATCACACCCGGCATGATCGGCATATCGGGAAAATGGCCTTGAAAATGCGGCTCGGTGTTGGTCACGCATTTGATCCCGACACAGCTTTTGTGCGGCACCACGTCGCGCACCTTGTCGATCAGCAGGAACGGATAGCGATGCGGGATGATCCGCTTGATCAGGTCAAGATCGGCGTTCAGCTTCGGCATGGTCGCATCGGTCATGGCGTCCCCCAAATTTGCGCCCCCGGGGGGCTGCGACGATAGGCGCCCTTCGGCAGGGGCGGGCTTTTACCCTGACTAGCAACTTGAGCGTCGCAGGACAAGAAGCGCTGCGGCGGCCAAATCTGGGTCACGGCGCGGGGGTTGCGGGTGGCGGTGTTGCGGGCAGGGGGGTTGCGGGTGGTGGTGTTGCGGGTGGCGGTGTTGCGGGTTGGGGTGCGTCGGGAGGGGGTGTTGCGGGTGCAGTGGGGGGAGGCGCGGGTATCGCTGGCACGGAAGCGTCGGGTGCAGGCGTATTGGGCACTGCCGCGTCGGGCGCAGGCGTATCCGGCGTAGGTGAGACGGGCGCAGGCGTGTCGGGTGCAGGCGTGTTAGGTGCAGGGGCGTCGGGCGCGGGGATCGTTGGCACAGTTAGGTCGGGCGCGGGGCTGCCGGGCACCACTCCGCCAAGTCCGGGGCGGTCTGGCACGGTGCCCAATGGCAGGGTTTGCAGCCTTGGGCCGTTTTGGACCGCACTGCCATCGCCCAGCTTGTCGTCCAGTGCTATGATCGCGCGGTCGGTCATGTCGATCGCATTAAACGCCAGCACCACCGCGTCATGGTTGAGGATCGCATAGGCCCCCATCTGGCGCATCAGGTCGGCCAGAACCGGCACAGCGGCCTGAAAGAACACCTTCCGATCCGCGTCGTTGCGGGTTTTCAAGCCGGTGGCCTTGGCTGTCTGCTCGGCGCGCAGCTTCTCGACCTTGGCGTCAAACGCATCGGCCAGCACCTGAAAGGCGGCGGTCGCGGTGACGCTACGCTTTTGCGTCAGGTCGGCTTCTTCGGCGGCAAGGTCCGCCTCGATCTTGCGGTTTTCCGCCGCCAAAGCCAGACTGGCCGCAAGGGTCCGCGCCTCCATCGCCTTTCCATAGAGCGAGTCGGTGTAAAGCCGGTCCTGATCCAGGGTCAGAACCTGCGGCGCGGGCAGTGCGGTTTGAGCGTTGGCCGGGTTCGCCTCGGCCGAAACCGCTATCAGCCCTGCCCCAAGCACCATAACAGCCAGCGCGCGCGCCACCCAATGCCGCATCAAAGGTGCCTCATCAGAACTGGCCCATCAGAACTGGCCCATCAGAACTTTGTCGAGATGGTGAAGTCGAAGGTCTGCTCTTTGTCGTAGCTTTGCTTCTGGATCGCATGGGTGAAGTTGAAGCGCAGCGGGCCGATCGGCGTCTTCCAGAACAAGGCGATGCCGACCACCGAGCGCAGATGCAGACGATCATCCACCGTCCCGCCGGTGCCTGCGGTATTGTTCAGCCCCCAGACCGAACCGACGTCCAGGAAAGCGCCGCCGTGGATGCCGTATTCCTCTGGCAGACCCAAGGGGAATTCGCTTTCCAGATGGGCTGCCGCAAAGAAATTACCGCCCAAAGCGTCCTGGTTGGTGGCACCCAGATCGCGCGGGCCGATCCCGTTCGGTTCAAACCCGTGCATCGTGCCGGCATTGGTATAACGGTCGGTGATCCGGGTGGTATAGCCGCCGTAGGGGCTGAGCACGCCACCCTCAAACAGGGCGCGCAGCGTCACATCGCCGTGCAGCACGGTGGTTTCCGCCAAGGTCCGCACCGATGTCGTCACGGTCTTGACGCTGCCACCCAGACCCGCGAAATCCTGGCCGAATTGCAGCGAAATCCCGCCATTGGGATGCAGGCCCGAAAGCCGGTCATCCCAGGTGTAATTGTAGCCGACAGCGGACGAAACCTGCGCCCCCGCCTCGGCCTGCAAAATCGCCGACGAGCCGTTCGAGGTTTCAATCGGCGGGATGCTGGTGTCAAACACCGGGCCATCGACGTTGTAAAGCTGCTCGCGCCCAACCCGGTAATCCAGCCGCAGCCGGCCATAATCGCTGACCGGGAAGGCCAGCGAGGGCGAAATCGCATAGGTCTTGGTGTCGTAATGGGCACTTTGATGGGTGGTCTTGGCATAGGTGGCGGCAAAGCCGAACTCCAGATCGCGGCCAAGGAAGGCCGGTTCGCTGAAGGCGATCTGGCTGTCCACATTGGATGACCCGGTCTGCACGTTGACCGTCAGCCCCTGACCCCGACCCAGAAAGTTCTTTTCCGCAAAGCCGACGCTGACGCCAAAGCCGCTGGCCAGACCATAGGTCGCGCCAAGGGTCAGCGAGCCGGTCGGCTGTTCGGTCACGGCCACCTTGACCACCTGCTGGTCGGGCGTGGTGCCGGGAGCCTCGGTCACCGCCACGTCGGAGAAAAACCCAAGCGCGCGGATCCGTTCGGCCGCCTGGGCAATTTCATGCGCGTTCATCGGATCGCCTTCCACAGTGTGGAATTGCCGGCGCACCACGGAATCGAGCGTGGCGGTGTTGCCTTCAATAT
>JAYTQA010000148.1:0-4499 GCA_043746955.1 bacterium
GGCCCAATATCCTCGCCCGCCATCGGGAGTTGTTTGGCGACAGAGATGACGATGCAGCCTCTTGAATCTCCGCCCGCCAAAAGCTACGCGGGCGCATGATCCAAACCATGCCCCAACACGACCGCCTTCTGATCATCGACTTCGGCTCTCAGGTGACGCAGTTGATTGCGCGCCGGTTGCGGGAGTTGCGGGTTTATTGCGAGATCCATCCCTATAACAAAGTGACCGACGCCTTCCTTGCAGCCTTTGCCCCCAAGGCGGTGATCCTGTCGGGCGGGCCGGCTTCGGTCTATTGGCAAGGTGCGCCGATGCCGCCCAAGGCGGTGTTTGACCTTGGCGTGCCGATCCTGGGCATCTGTTATGGCCAGCAGGTGATGATGCATCTCTTGGGCGGCCAGGTCGAAGGTGGCCACGGGACCGCCGAATTTGGCCGCGCCTATGTGACCGCCACTGCGGATCGATTGCCGTTGCTCGACGGCTGGTTTGCCCAAGGTGACGAACCGGTCTGGATGAGCCACGGCGACCATGTCAGCCGCATAGCCCCGGGTTTTCAGGTCTACGGCACCTCGCCCAACGCGCCATATGCCATCACCGCCGACATCGGCCGCCAGTTTTACGCCGTGCAGTTTCACCCGGAGGTCCACCACACCCCCAAAGGTGCCCAGCTTTACGCGAATTTCGTTAAGCTCGCGGGCTTCAAAGGCGACTGGACCATGGGCGCCTACCGCGAGGAAGCGATTCGCAAGATTCGCGACCAGGTCGGCTACGGCAAGGTGATCTGCGGGCTGTCCGGTGGGGTCGACAGCTCGGTCGCCGCCGTGCTGATCCATGAGGCGATCGGCGCACAGTTGACTTGCGTGTTCGTCGACCACGGGTTGTTGCGGCTGGGCGAGGCTGACCAGGTCGTCACCATGTTCCGCGACACCTATAACATTCCCCTGATCCATGCCGATGAAAGCGCGTTGTTCCTTGGCGCGCTCACCGGCGTGTCTGACCCAGAGGTCAAACGCAAGACGATTGGCCGTTTGTTCATCGACGTGTTCCAGAAACACGCGACGGCGATTGGCGGGGCGCAGTTTCTGGCCCAAGGCACGCTCTACCCCGATGTGATCGAATCGGTCAGCTTCGCGGGCGGGCCTTCGGTCACCATCAAATCGCACCACAATGTCGGCGGCCTGCCGGAAAAGATGGGTCTGAAGCTGGTCGAACCTTTGCGCGAACTCTTCAAGGACGAGGTGCGCGCGTTGGGCCGTGAACTGGGCCTGCCTGAGGCGTTCATCGCCCGCCACCCGTTTCCTGGCCCCGGTCTGGCGATCCGCTGCCCGGGCGAGATCACGCCAGAAAAGCTGGATATCCTGCGCCGCGCCGATGCGGTCTATATCGACCAGATCCGCAAGCATGGCCTCTATGACGAGATCTGGCAGGCTTTCGCCGCGATCCTGCCGATGAAAACCGTCGGCGTGATGGGCGACGGGCGGACCTATGACTTCGCTTTGGCTTTGCGCGCGGTCACCTCAGTCGATGGCATGACGGCGGATTACTATCCGTTCAGCCATGCGTTTCTGGGCGAGACCGCGACAAGGATCATCAATGAGGTCAAGGGGATCAACCGGGTATTCTACGATTGTACCTCAAAACCGCCGGGCACGATTGAACTGGAATAATCAGCCGCCCTAGGTGCCGCCTCTGACCGCCGCCTCAATGCCTGCCACGTCGATCTTTTGCATCGTCATCATCGCCGCAAAGGCACGTTTGGCAACTTCGCCGCCCGCGACCATGGCATCGGTCAACACCCGGGGCGTGATCTGCCACGACAGACCCCACTTATCCTTGCACCAGCCGCACCAGCTTGCCGCACCGCCGTTGCCGACAATCGCATTCCAGTAGCGGTCGGTCTCGGCCTGATCGTCGGTGGCAATCTGGAATGAGAACGCCTCCGAGTGCCGGTTACCCGGCCCGCCGTTCAAGCCCATGCATTGGATGCCCAGGACGGTAAAATCAACCGTCAGGACATCGCCGGTCTTGCCGCTCGGATAGTCGCCGGGCGCGCAGTGGACGGCGCCGACATGGCTGTCGGGAAAGGTCGCGGCATAAAACCGCGCGGCCGCCTCGGCGTCGCGGTCATACCAGAGACACAAGGTGGTCTTGGGCATTGCATCCTCCTGCCGAGCCATCACCCGCCAAATCTGCCGCGTCATCCGGTTGCGGTCAAGCAGAGGCTGGCGGCGATTACGCAGCCCTGATCGGATTGGCCGTAGTCCAGCGGCCCCCTCTAAACCGCTTTGGGGGCTTTGGCCTAAGGTGAGCGGTATCAGGTAAACTGGGGACTGGCGGAGGCGCGACCTTACAGCCGCATGATGTTTGACCGAAACATCATCCCGCTCTCGTTTTTCAGGGATCGCATGATCGGCGAGGAAAGCCGGATTCCCGCTTTTCCGCATCCCGCCCTAGAACGATCCCGATTTCGCCAGAGCGGCCAAGCCAACCCGGCGGTTTGGCGCTTCCCCGGCTTGCAGCGCCTTTGGCAACAAATCCGGCGCGCCCATTTGACCAATCGCCACCACCGCGTGCAACTCATGGCCCATTGGCAGCGCCAGCAGGTCAGCGGCCAGCGCCTTGTCAAACCCGCCCATGGCATGGGCCGCAAGCCCGTTCAGGTGGGTTTGCAAGGCAAGGCTCATCCAGGCGGCCCCGGCGTCAAACGCATGGGCGGGGTTCGCTCGCGTGACCCCGTCGCGCTCCACCCCGGTTTTGGAGGCTATGATCACCAAAGCCGCAGCCTTTTCCGCCCAGATCCGGTTGCCGGGCACCAAAGTGTCGGCAATCCGGCCAAAGCCCGCGTCACCGCGCAATCCGTAGGCAAACCGCCATGGCTGATGGTTGGAACTGGACGGCGCCCAGCGGGCGGCCTCGAGCAGGGTCAGAAGCTCGGCTTCGGACAGGACATGATCGGTGAAGCTGCGCGGTGAATGGCGGTCGAGGAAAAGTCCGTCAATCGGGTAGTCGGCATGGCGGGCGGCGGCATCGGTCATCCGTGGCATCCTGCTAAAGCAGCCCCCACCTTGCAGCGGGTCGGGGCCGCGTGGTGATCCTTGGTGGGCTGGCTCCAGGCCAAAATGTCAGCACTGAATCCTTTGACCTTCTATCCCGCGAGATCACCCAAATCCATTCGTTCATCAACGCCTTCCCCCAATCGCGCGCCGCCCCGATGATCGTCTCCGGTGCCATCAACATGGCCAAACCCATCTGCTGCGCCATCCCGCAGCAAGCGGTCGGTGTGACCATCGCCAATCCGGCGTGCGCCGGTGAGGTCAAGGTGCTGGTCCTCGGCCAAGCTGATTTTCTGTCGCTAAATATCCCGCAGCTGAGCCATTTGCCCGAACGGCGCAGAAATCGCGCAAGGGAGGGCGCCAGGCCCGCCAGCGTTCGCAACCCTCCCAACGCCCGAAGCTCTGCGCGCCCGCCACCCGAATTCATCTGTCCAAAAATATCCCGCGGGTGAGCCATTTGCCCGAAGGGCGCAGAAATCGCGCAAGGGAGGGCGCGCAGCCCGCCAGCGCTGGCAACCGCCCCAACGCCGGACGTTTCGCCCTTGCACCCAAGCCGCCGCAGCGGCAAGGTCCGGGCGCATTCGCCCCAGGTATCCCATGTCCGAAAGTCCGATCCGTTTCCTGACCCGCCATCCGGATTACCTGCGCTATTTCTGCGGCATGATCCCGATCCAGTTTGGTGCCCAGATCGAGGCGATCACCATCGCCTGGCAGGTCTATCACATCGCCCGTTTGACCCGGTCGATCGAGGAAAGCGCTTTCATGGTCGGCATGGTCGGCCTGTGTCAGTTCCTGCCGATGTTCGCGTTCACGCTGTACGCAGGCACCCTGGCCGACCGGGTCAGCCGCAAAGCCATCGTGCTTTGGGCGCTGTTGGCCGAAGGATTGGGCGTCCTAGGCCTGACCTTCCTCTCGCTGCAATCCAGCCCGCGTTTGGCGGCAATCTTCGTCATTGCGGCGCTGTTTGGGGCGGCGCGGGCGTTTTTGTCACCTGCAGCCTCGGCCCTGGTGCCGATGCTGGTGAGCCGGGCCGACATGCCCAAGGCCATCTCGTTCTCCACCACCGTCTGGATGAGTGCGGTGATTGTCGGGCCGTTCTTCGGCGGCTTGCTGATCGCCTCCAGTATTGCTGCGGCCTATGCGGTGACGGCGGTGAGCTACGGCGCAGGCGTAGCCCTGATAGCCTCGATCCGCACGCCCACCACGCCTGAACCCCAGGACGGTCACCCGCTGACCCTGCTGCGCGAGGGGCTGGTCTATGTCTGGGAAAACAAGGTGGTGTTTGGTGCTATCTCATTGGACCTTTTCGCGGTGCTGTTGGGCGGGGCCACCGCCCTGCTGCCCGCCTTCGCGACCGATATTCTGAACGTCGGCCCGATGGGCAACGCCCTTTTGCGGATGGGGCCTGCGGTCGGCGGGCTGCTGACCTCGGGCTACATGACGTTTTAC
>JAYTQA010000149.1:0-4485 GCA_043746955.1 bacterium
CCGAGCAGATGATCGGCATGCCGCGCCACCTTGGCCAGCATGTCGGCGGCTTTATCCTGACCGAGGGGGCCTTGAGCGAAACCGTGCCGATCGGCAACGGTGCCATGCCCGACCGCAGTTTCATCGAATGGGACAAAGACGATATCGATGTGCTCGGCATCCTCAAGGTCGATGTGCTGGCTTTGGGGATGCTGACCTGCATCCGCAAATGTTTTGACCTTTTGCGGGGGCATTATGGGGTGGACCACGACCTCGCCTCGATCCCGCCCGACGACAAGACAACCTATGACATGCTGTGCAAGGGCGACAGTATTGGCGTGTTTCAGGTCGAAAGCCGGGCGCAGATGAACATGCTGCCGCGCCTTCGCCCGCGCGTGTTCTACGATCTGGTGATTGAGGTTGCCATCGTCCGCCCCGGCCCGATCCAGGGCGACATGGTGCACCCTTATCTGCGCCGCCGCAGCGGGATAGAGGCGGTGGAATTCCCCTCGCCTCACCCGCCCCACGACCCGGATGAGTTGCGCCACATCCTTGGCCGTACCTTGGGCGTGCCGATCTTTCAGGAACAGGCGATGAAGATCGCGATGGAGGCTGCCCAGTTTTCCTCTGCCGAGGCGAACGAACTGCGCAAAGCCATGGCCACCTTTCGCTCACGTGGCACCATCGGCAAGCTGGAGGACAAAATGGTCAGCCGCATGATCGCGCGCGGCTATGACCCGGATTTTGCCAAGCGGTGTTTCAACCAGATCAAGGGGTTCGGCGACTACGGCTTTCCTGAAAGCCATGCCGCCAGCTTCGCTTTGCTGGTCTATGTCTCAAGCTGGCTGAAATGCTATTACCCCGCCGCCTTCGCCTGCGCGTTGCTAAATTCCCAACCGATGGGCTTTTACGCCCCGGCGCAAATCGTCCGCGACGCCCGCGAACATGGGGTCGAAGTGCGCGAGGCGGACGTGAATTTCAGCGCGTGGGACAATCTTCTGGAACCCTCCGGCACGGCTTGGGCGCTTCGCCTCGGCCTGCGTCAGATCGACGGGATGCGGCAGGATGCGGTCGAACGCATGATGGCCGCCCGCGATACCCCCTTCACCGACCTTGCCGATCTGGCCACCCGTGCCCGGCTGGACACCAGAACGATCCGCACATTGGCGGCAGCCGATGCCGTCCGCTCGATGAGCCTCGACCGCCGCGCTGCCCTGTGGGATGCCAAAGCGCTGCGGGATGCCCCCGACCTGCCGCTGTTCAAGACCGAACGGGATGAGGGCGCGGAGCCCGTAACCCGCCTGCCGGCCATGCCGATCTGCGAGCATGTCGTGGCCGATTACCAGACCCTGCGCCTGTCGTTGAAAGCGCACCCGATAGCCTTCCTGCGCGCCAGCATGACCCGTCAGCGCTATGCGACCGCAGCCGATGTGGCCACCCTCCGCAATGGCCAGCGCCTGCGCCTCGCCGGTCTGGTGCTGGTCCGCCAGCGCCCCGGCAGCGCCAAGGGCGTGTGTTTCATCACGCTGGAGGATGAAACCGGTGTGGCCAACCTTGTCGTTTGGCCCAAGGTGATGGCGGCCTTCCGCAAGGTGGTGATGACCGCCCGCCTGCTGCAAGTGACCGGCCGCATCCAGCGCGACGCGGCCTCTGGCGTGACGCACGTGGTGGTGGACACGCTGAGCGACCGCAGCGACGCCCTGCTGCGCCTGTCCGGCCACCCCTTCGCCCCAGCTTTGTCGCGCGCCGACGAAGTGGTTCACCCCGTCCCTGCCCCCAGCCTCGGCCATCCCCGCAACGCCAAGGTGATCCCGAAATCACGGGATTTTCACTGATAAGATCGGCAAGCACACCCCGCAAGAACCTGCATACGGCCGGGAAAAAAGATAGCACTGACCCGCCCTCATGCGGTATCACCTTCGCTTCGCTTGTGGGACGAAGGAGGTTACCGACATGTGCAATCTCTACACAATGACTCGTGCTCAAGAGGCGATGCGCCAGTTGTTTGCGCCGATATCTTACATTGACCGATTGGGAAACCTTCCGTCGCTGACCGAGATTTACCCGGATTACCCGGCCCCAGTGCTCCGCAACTCTCCCGACGGGCCGGAAATGGTCATGTGCCGTTGGGGAATGCCCACCCCGGCAAACTTCCTGATCGGCAAGAAAACCGACCGTGGCGTGACCAATATTCGAAATACGGCGTCGCGCCATTGGCAACGCTGGTTGGACAAAACCTATCGCTGCCTCGTGCCGCTGACCGCTTTTGCCGAACCCGATGGGATCAACGGCGGAAATGTCTGGTTTTCGCTGCCCGATAACCGCCCCGCGTTCTTCGCTGGATTGCAGGTTCGACAATGGACTTCAGTCCGTAAGGTCAAAGACGGCGCGACAACCGACGATCTGTTTGCTGTCCTGACCACGCAAGCCAATTCCGAAGTGGCCGCAGTTCACCCCAAAGCGATGCCGGTCATTCTGACCAATCCGGTTGACTGGCACATCTTCGCCGCCCGGCCCGGCGCTGGTGCCCCGGTGACCTTCGGCAGCCGCCTCGAACATGCGACCAACACCTCCGGCATCCTGGCCGGCACAGTCACCCCCACCGAGATGTTGGGGCCTAGAACCGGGCAGCACACCACCTCGGCCCCCTGCAAACCGCTGACCGTGACGCAACTTCGCATCCTGCGGGCCAGGCCGGATGACCAGCTGAGCCGGGGCCTGCCGCCCGATGTCCTGCCTGTGTTTGACCAGCGGGGCCAAAGCGTCACCGCCACCGCCGCCTCGCCCGCCAGGTAGTTGAAATACCCCGCTCAACCAGAAGCATTGACGACTCACCCCCGATCATCCTAGCGTTTCAATATTGATTTATATGGTTGTCAGAAGGGCAATGCACATGCGCCAGACCACGCTTTGTGTGCCGTTGGAGGTAAAGCCTGAAAGTGCCAGCCGCCTGTCTGCCCTGATCGAACAGTTGAAGGCGCAGGAAGATACCGGGCTTGCGGGCCTCCAGACCAACTTTGGCCGAGTGATCCGCGACATCCCGGTGCTGCATTTCATGTCGATCTCGGTGTTTACATCGCCCAACTATGACCCGACCTTCATTCTCGAGGCAAACTTTGATGGCCCGCCCGGCGTGTTCTGGGGCCAGTTCGAGGCGGCCTTTGCCGCGTGGTCGCGCGACGTGCTGCGCTGTTGCAAAGTGCCTTTGGACGACGACGCCGATCTTTACAATGCGGTCACCGCCGCAGGTTCCACAGCGCCGGTCGCACCCTATTTCGAAGCGCGGACCCATTGGCCATCGGTGTTTCACCACGGCAACCGTGGCATGACCCGCGACCGCATACTGGCCGAAGCCGCGCTGTTCGTGGCCGTGCGCGATGAGTTGGATGACCCTAACCGCCACGAACCCAGCCCCTACCGCGCAACCCAACCGGCGCAGGTTCACCAGCGCCTGCGCGCCAAACTGCTGCCCGCTTACGCTTGGCTCGACCAACCCGCGCCCGAACGCATCCCCGCCGTACAGCGCGCTGCGGATCTGATCCGCTTTGTGCTGTTTGTGGTGGTTCTTCTGTTCATCCTGACCTTGCCCGGCGTGATCTTTGCGGCCATTGCGCCGGCTATGATTTATATAACCGTGACGATCCTGCTGGCACTTGGCATCCTTGGTGGCATTTTCACGCTGCGCAAACCGCTGCCAGGCACCGGCATCGCCACCCAATTCGACCTGCTGGCCTTTCTGATCAAACAAGCGCCCTACATCGCGGGCTATGTGCTGGTGGCAACCCTGCTGGTTCTGCCAGTCGATCTGGCGTTTCGCGCGCTGTTCGCGTGGATGGGGTACGGCGTGCCCCACACGTTCTGGATTGCGCTGTGGCGCGTGACCCGCGCGGTGCTGATGGGCCTGTTCAGCCTGATCGTGGTCGGCCCGCTGATCATCCTCTGGCTGAGGTATCTGGAGCGTCGGGATTCCGCACAAGATGCCCCGCCGATTGAAGATCTGGTGTTGCGCGACATGGCACGGACCGAGGATTGGATTGCCCAGAACCACATGGGCTCCATCGTGCTGATCAAGCCCGGCATCCTGCGCACCGCCATCATCCGCGCGGGCCATCTGGGTCTGGGTCTGCTGCTGCGGCTTACGGCGACCGACGGCTATCTGGGCAGCATGCGCACCGTGCATTTCGCGCATTGGGCGTTTTTGAACAATGGCAGCCGGTTGCTGTTCTTCAGCAATTTTGATCAGGGCTGGGGGGCATATCTGGATGATTTCATTGAAAAAGCCCATGTCGGCCTGACGCTGGCCTGGGGCACCGGGATCGGCTTTCCGGCGACGCGGTTCCTGCTGTTCGACGGGGCAAGCCACGGGCGGCAGTTCAAGAACTGGGCGCTGGCGTCGCGTGCGGTCAGCCGGTTCTGGTTCAGCGCCTATCCCGACCTGACCGTCAACCAGATCGAACGCAACAACCGCGTGGCCAATGGTCTGCGCGTGTCATCCCAGACCACGAC
>JAYTQA010000150.1:0-11889 GCA_043746955.1 bacterium
GCTTCGGCGATGCGGCCGTCATTCAACCCAATGCCGCTTGGGCCGAGGCGCATATTGACGCTTTGGTCGCGGCTTTGGTCAAGGTCACCGGCGTGATAACCGTGATCAAGAACGGCACCGGGCGGGCGAGGGGCCTGGAGGGGTTGAAGGAAGAAACCGTCGTGATGGTGGGCGGGTTGGATGGCCCGATCCACGTGCCGATGAACGGGGCGACTTATCTGGCGGATCTGGCGGGCGGCCAGAAAACCGGCCTGTTTTATGACCAGCGCCCGAACCAAGCCTTTGCCGCTCGTCTGGCGAAGGGAGCCAAGGTGCTGGATGTGTTTGCCCATGTCGGCGGTTTCGCCTTGGCGGCCTTGGCAGGCGGGGCGGTTCATGCGCTGGCGGTGGATTCCTCGGCTCCGGCGTTGGCGCTGGCCGTCAAGGGGGCGGAGGTGTCGGGGTTTGGGGATAAATTCGCCACCCGCCAAGGCGATGCCTTTGAGGTGCTGGAGGCATTGGCTGTCGAGGGTGCGCGCTTTGAGATGGTCGTCTGCGACCCGCCGGCCTTTGCGCCCAACAAATCCGCGCTGGAGGCCGGGTTGCGCGCTTATGAGCGGGTGGCCAAACAGGCGGCGGGGCTGGTGGCACCGGGCGGCTATCTGATCTTGTGTTCCTGCAGCCACGCGGCGGACCTGACCGCGTTCCGCAACGCCTGTGCGCGCGGGATCGGCCGAGGCGGGCGCAAGGGCCAGTTGATCTACACCGGGTTTGCCGGACCCGACCACCCGATGCTGCCGGTGCTGGCGGAAAGCGCCTATCTCAAATCGCTGTTCTTCCGGCTCGACTGATGCGGGCGGTGCTGGACGCTTGCGTGCTGTATCCGCCGACCTTGCGCGACCTGCTGCTGGGGGTGGCGGCGAAGGGCCTGTACGAACCGCAATGGTCCGACCGCATCCTGCGCGAATGGGTGCTGGCTACTGCCAAGCTGGGCCCGGTGGCGCAGGCGATGGCGGAGGGCGACGCGGCTTTGGCGCGCGCCGCGTTTCCCCGCGCATCGGTGCGTGAACAGCCGAATATCGAAGCGCGGCTGAGCCTGCCCGACCCCGATGACGTGCATGTACTGGCGGTGGCAATCGGTGGCCATGCCGATGCGATCGTGACCTTCAACGCGGTGGACTTCCCGCGCCCGGTGCTGGCGGAGGCGGGGATCGCACGGCGCGACCCGGATGGGTTTTTGTGGGAGTTGTGGTCGAGCCATCCGGTGGCGGTGGGGCAGGTGGTGGCCTCGGTCCATGCCCGCGCGGAGGCTATGGCAGGCAAGCCCTTGCCGCTGCGGGGGTTTCTGAAGAAGGCGCAGTTGTGGCGGTTGGGCAAGGCGCTGGAGGCGGCGCAGAAGGGCTGAGGCGGACCAGTTGTGGCGGAGCGGCTGAGGCCGACCGGTTGAGGCAAAACCGTTGCGGCAGGTCAGTTAAGGCTTACCGGTTGAGACAAACCCGTTGAGACCGACCCGTTGCGACAGACCAGTTGAGACCGTCCCGTTGCGACAGACCCGTTGAATCTGGGCCCATGGCAAGCCGCAGAGCGGGTTTCACCCCCCTGCTCAGCGGTTTCTGTGTCGGTCGAGCGCCAAACGGCAAGAACCCTTGGGCTATTTGTCCCGAAATGCAATCGGGGGAAGTGAAGCGGAGATGCCGTCGGCGCGTAGGGTCGCCAACGCCTTGGGATGGCCGCGCCACAGCGCTTTGAGGTCCTGTCCATCGCTCATCGCAGCTGCTGGATGCCCCGGCTTAGCCCGGCTAGCGTCATCGGCACCATGACCCCGTCGAAAATGGTGCGGATCATCGCGGTCGACCGGCTCAGGCCCCAAACCGCCTCTGGCACCGGGTTGATCCACAGATGCCTTGGCCATTGCGCGCAGGCGCGGGTCAGCCAAACCCGGCCCGGTTCCTGGTTCCAGTGTTCGACCGAGCCGCCGGGGGCATCGACCTCATAGGGGCTCATCGCGGCATCGCCGACAAAGATCGCGCGGCAATCGGGGCCAAAACGGCGCAGGATGTCCCATGTCGGGGTCGTGTGGGTGCGGCGGCGGGTGTTGTCGGTCCAGAGGTTTTCATACAGGCAGTTGTGGAAGTAAAAGCTGCTGAGCTGACGGAATTCGGTTTTAGCCGCCGCGAACAGGGCTTGGGCTGCCAGCACATGGCCGTCCATTGACCCGCCAATGTCGAGAAACAGGAGCACCTTGACCGCATTGCGCCGCTCTGGCCGTTCTTGCACATCGAGCCAGCCTTGCCGGGCGGTGGCGTTGATCGTGGCGTCAAGGTCGAACGTATCCGCCCCCGCCCGCGCCCAATGCCGCAACGCGCGCAGGGCGAGTTTCAAGGTGCGGGGGCCAAGCGCTGCATCTTCGTCATAGTTGCGATACGCCCGCGCCTCCCAAACTTTCGCGGCACGACCTTGGCCGCCCGCGCCGCCGATCCGCACACCAGCCGGGTTGAAGCCGCTGTTACCAAACGGAGAAGTGCCGCCGGTGCCGACCCATTTGGCGCCGCCCTGATGCCGCCCGGTTTGTTCGGCGAGCCTTTGGCGCAGAGTTGCCAACAGCTGGTCGAGGCCACCCAAAGCCTGCACTGCGGCACGTTCCGCCTCGGTCAGATGGCGGGTCAAGTTTGCGGTCAGCCAATCGGCGGGCAGGTTCAGGGCCGCCAGAACTGCGTCCGGGGGGATCGCCTCAAGTCCCTGAAACGCCTCACCAAAGGCGCGGTCGAAGCGGTCGAAGAACCGTTCATCCTTGACCAGTGCCAGCCGTGCGAGGTGGTAAAACCCGACCGGGTCGTGGGTGACAAGGCCGGTGTTCACCGCCGCCAGAAACCCCAGATATTCGCCCAAAGACACCGGCACCCCGGTCTTGCGCAAACAGAGGAAGAACGGCTGGAACATCTCAATGGATCATGCGGTCTAACACGACAGAGATCAGCACGCCCAGCAGGCCAAGGCCAATCGCATAGACGGCGCCGTATTGCGCCGCATCCAGCCGCCGCCCGCCGCGTTTGAGCGCGGTTACAGCACCCCAAACCGCGCCGATCAGCATGGCGGGCAGTACGATCATGGTGAAATTCCCCAAACTCAGGCCGGGGTTTGGCCCGACCGCACCCCTGCCAGCCCCAGCCTGATCTGACGATCCGCGCTACGGCTGCAATTGCTGCGGCACCCGCCCGAACCGCTGGCTCTGACCCCAAGCCATAGCGTGCGGCGCACGGACTGTCGAGCCGCAGCGATGCAGCTTCGGCCAGATGCCCCGGCCAGATACCCCGGCCAGGCAGGGGCTAGCGGTGGTTGACCGGCCCCAAAGCTTGCGCCGTTTTTTCAGCCTACCCAGCGCGCACCGATTGCGGGCTGGTCATCGGAGGGTCGCAACCGGCGGGCGGGTTGTCAGGCGCGCCCGGTCGAGATCCGCTGAGCGTCTAGCTTTCCCGTCGCGTCAGAAACGCCAGCCGTTCAAACAGCTGTACATCCTGTTCGTTCTTCAACAACGCGCCATAAAGCTTGGGCAGATTGGTTTTGGCATCGCGCTTCAGATCCTCGGGTGCCAGATCCTCGGCCAACAGCAGCTTCAGCCAGTCCAGCACTTCGGAGGTCGAGGGTTTCTTCTTCAGCCCCGGTGCCTCGCGGATCGCGAAAAACTGGGTCAGAGCGGCGGCGAGCAGGCTTTCCTTGAGCCCCGGAAAATGCAGACGGACGATGGCGGCGAGGCTTTCGGGCGACGGGAACCGGATGAAATGAAAGAAACACCGGCGTAAAAACGCGTCGGGCAGTTCCTTTTCATTGTTCGACGTGATGATGACCACGGGTCGGTGGATCGCCCGCACGGTCTGGCCGGTCTCATAGACATGAAACTCCATCCGGTCGAGTTCCTGCAGAAGGTCATTGGGAAATTCGATGTCGGCCTTGTCGACCTCGTCAATCAGCAGAACCACCCGGGCCGGGGCGGTGAAGGCCGCCCAGAGCTTGCCGGGGCGGATGTAATTGGCGATGTCATGGACTCGCGCCTCGCCCAACTGACCATCGCGCAGGCGGGCTACCGCGTCGTATTCGTACAACCCCTGCATCGCCTTGGTGGTGGATTTGACATGCCATTCGATCAACTCCATCCCGAGGGCCGCCGCCACCTGCCGCGCCAGTTCGGTCTTTCCAGTGCCTGGCTCGCCCTTCACCAGCAACGGCCGCCCCAAAGCCACGGCAGCATTCACCGCCAAAGCCAGATCATCGGCGACCAGATAATCTGCGGTCGTGGCGAATTTCGCTGTCATCTCAAGCCCCTGCGCGGAAAGATTGCGAAACCTTACGCGGGGCCCGAAAAACGCGCAACGGCTAGTGACAAACTCTGACCTTTGGGCTAGACGAACGCCGAACAGGACCGCCCTTTTGGCCCGCCCAAGCTTAACGCCGAAGCCTAACGCCCAAGCCTGACGCCCGTGTGGCCAGCCGATCCGAGCCGTCTGCAATAGGAGAGTGCTGCGATGAAAGCCGAAATCTTCCTGCCCGAAGACTACCGCCCGGCCGAAGACGAGCCTTTCATGAATGATCGGCAGCTGGAATATTTCCGGCGCAAACTGATCGTCTGGCGGCAGGAACTGCTGAATCAAAGTGCGGAGACGATCGACAACTTGCAGGACTCGGCGCGCAGCGTGCCCGATCTGGCCGACCGCGCCTCGGAAGAAACCGACCGGGCTTTGGAACTGCGGACCCGAGACCGCCAGCGCAAACTGGTGGCCAAGATCGATTCCGCCCTGCGCCGGATCGAGAATGGTGAATACGGCTATTGCGAAGTTTCTGGCGAGCCGATCAGCCTCAAGCGGCTGGATGCGCGGCCGATCGCCACGATGACGCTGGAAGCCCAGGAAAAACACGAACGGCGCGAAAAAGTGCACCGCGACGATTGAAATGCGGGGATTGCAGATCGAAACGCGCCGGGCCGAAGGGTCCGGTGTTTTCATCTGAGGCTGCCGCTCAGCGGACCCGGCTGGGGGGTTTCACACCCCCCCGCTTAGCAGTTTCTTCGTGGCTCAAGCAGCAAACTGCACGCACCCCCGTGGGATATTTAGGGACAGATGAAAGGGGCAAGAGCGTGAGTCTGATCGGCCAGCGCGTGACGGTTCTGGGGGCTGGGGTGGCGGGCCTTGCGGTGGCGCGGGCTTTGGCGTTGCGCGGGGCACGGGTCACGGTGCTGGAGCAGGCGGATGCGGTGCGCGAAGTGGGGGCAGGCTTGCAGGTGTCGCCCAATGCGGCGGCAGTGCTGAAGGCTTTAGGGCTGGGCGGCGCACTGGAGGCCGCCTCCCTACGCGCCGATGCGGTGGAGTTGCGCGATGGCCTGACTGGCCGGGTGGTGACCCGGCTGGAGGTGGCGCGGCTGCGGCCTGACCAAGGCTATCACTTTGTCCACCGGGCCGATTTGATTGGCCTGTTGCTGAACGGGGCTGCGGCGGCGGGGGTCGAGGTGCGGCTGATGGCCCATGTCCGCACAATCGACCTGTCGGGGCCACGGCCCACCTTCACGCTGGACCAAGGGGCGGAGCCTGCGGATTTGCTGATTGGCGCTGACGGCTTGCATTCGCTCACCCGCGCGGCGCTGAACGGTGCGGTGGCACCGTTTTTCACCGGGCAAGTCGCGTGGCGCGCGCTGATCGCCGGCGATGGCGGGTCAAACGTGGCAGAGGTGCACATGGCCCCCGGTCGGCATCTGGTCAGCTATCCGTTACGCGGTGGCCAGTTGCGCAACATCGTCGCGGTCGAGGCGCGTCAGGTCTGGGTGCCCGAAAGCTGGTCACAGCGCGACGATCCGGCCCATCTGCGGGCGGCGTTCGCAAGCTTTTGCCCACGGGTGAACCAGTGGCTGGATCAGGTCGAAGAGGTTTGGCTTTGGGGCCTGTTCCGGCACGATGTGGCCAAGGTCTGGCAAAAGCCGATGGCTGAGGGCGGCGTGGCGATCCTGGGCGATGCGGCGCATCCGAGCCTGCCGTTCTTAGCCCAAGGCGCTGCCATGGCGCTGGAGGACGCCTGGGTGCTCAGCGCCAGCCTCGCTGCTACCGACAGCCTGGCCGCTGGCCTCGCCGCATTCGAGGCGGCGCGCAAACCGCGCTGCATCCGGATTGTCGCTGCGGCAGAGGCCAATGCGCGGGCCTATCACCTCAGCGGAGCCGCGCGCCGCGTGGCCCATCTTGGCCTGCGGATCGGCGGACGGCTGGCTCCGGACTATGCCTTGCAGCGCTTTGACTGGCTTTACGGCCACGATGTCACCCGCAGCGGTTGACCGGCAGAACCGCCCCGCGCCGCCACCCTGTGCAAGCAGCACCCGCAAGCGGCACCCGACGCGACCAACTTCACCGCATTGCCCGGTTTCGGCATCTGCGCCAGGCTGGCCGACCAGTGGGGCGAGGTAAGGGCAGATCGGTTGATCGGCCAGATCGAGGTGGATATCCGAGCACCCGCACCCGAGGCCGCTGACCGCGCGCCCTCGCCCCGCTTTAAGCGGCGATGGGATGGCAGTTGGCGGATGCCCCCGGTCAGGCAATGCGCATAGGGTCAGCGCTTTGACAGGCGGGGCCATAGAACCGGGGCCACATCCCCGGGGCCATTCTACCGGGGCCATTGAACCGGGGCTGTTGAGCTAGGGCCACTGCACCGGGGCCACTGCACCGGGGTCATTTAACCGGCCTGCGGAGCCCGGCCCGGCGCGGGTTGGTTCGCGCCAATGCCTCCGCCCTCATCCCGCAGATACGGTTCTAAATCCGCAGCCGTCCGGCCACCTTGCTTGGCCATAGCAGCCAACGCCACGGCGGTCGCGGTGCCGGATCGACCGGCGTCATCGGCCAAGGGTCCGCTTGCAGGGTCACCCATACGAGCTTCCCATATTCCGGTTCCACCGGCCCACAGGTGATACTGCGTTTCGGGCGCCCTAAAGATGGCGCCGGTTGAAAATCTCCGGTCGAAATCTACCCTCTGTGCCAGAGAACAGAAGGAACCTCGCACGCACATGATCTCTTACGGTCAATACCACCTGATCTACAATGCCTTCTCGTTTACCTTTGCGACGATGATGGCGGCGACGCTGTTTTTCTGGTTCGGCCGGTCGCAAGTCTCAAACGCCTACAAAACCGCCATGACAGTGACCGGATTGGTCACCTTCATCGCAGCCTACCACTATTTTCGGATCTCGCAGAGTTGGGTCGACGCTTACAGCGCGGTCAATGGCACCGTCACGGCAACCGGGGTCAGCTTCAACGACGCTTACCGGTATGTCGACTGGTTTCTGACCGTGCCGTTGCTGCTGGTCGAACTGATCCTCGTCATGGGGCTGAGCCGCCAAGAAACCGCGACCAAAGCCACCAAGCTGGGCCTGCTGGCCGCCGTGATGGTCGGGCTCGGCTACCCGGGTGAAATCGCCGATGCAGCTTCGGGCCGTTGGATGTGGGGCGGTTTGGCGATGATCCCGTTTCTTTGGATCATCTATGAGATGTTCGTCGGCCTGAGCGGTTCCGTGCAGCAGCAACCCGAAACTGCGCGCGGCATGGTCAAAGCGGCGATCTGGGTCACAGTCCTGTCGTGGTCGTTCTATCCGGTGGTGTTCTTTGCCGGTGCGGTCGGGCTGGAGGGTGCGACGGCGCTGACCGTGGTGCAGGTCGGCTATACCATCGCCGACCTCGTGGCCAAAGCGGCGTTTGGTCTGTTGATCTTCTTGATCGCTATGCGCAAATCTGAGGCCGACCTGGTCCAGGCTAAAGCCGCCTGACCGGTGGAATGCTCGTCCGGTGGCTGCGTGACGCCGCCGGACCTCATCGCGGGGGCCGTCTGTGGCGCGGTTTATGGCGACTTGGCGCGCGGTTGAACGGCCCGACCCAGGACCACGCCACCGCATCGGTTGAAAGTCCGCAACGGCGGCTCACTTGCCCTCGGCCTCGCGCAATTTTCGGAAAACTTGGCTGGGGCGCTAGGATTCGAACCTAGGTATGTCGGTACCAAAAACCGATGCCTTACCGCTTGGCGACGCCCCAACTGCCGGGCTGTTTAGCGGCTGGTTTGGGGGCCTGCAAGGGGGGTTCTGGGGGGCGCGCCGCTAAATCAGGGCGTTGAAGCGGCGCAGAAGCCGGGGTATGGCGGCGCATGGAGCGATATGATGTGGTGATCCTCGGCGCGGGTGCTGCCGGCATGATGGCTGCGATCGAGGCCGGTCGGCGCGGACGCCGCGTGTTGGTGATCGACCACGCCAAGGCTGCGGGCGAGAAGATCCGCATCTCGGGCGGCGGGCGCTGCAACTTCACCAATCTGGGGCTCGGGGTTGAGCGGTTTATCTCGAAAAACCCGCGCTTTGCCTTGTCCGCCCTCAAACGCTTTACCGCGCTGGATTTCGTGGCGCGGATCGATGCGGCGGGGATTGCGTGGCATGAAAAGACGCTGGGCCAGCTGTTCTGCAACGGCTCTGCCCGCGAAGTCGTGGCCTTGCTCTTGGCCGATATGGGGCGGGCGCGGGTGGCGTTGTGGCTGAATTGCGCCTTGGGCGAGGTGCGGCGCGCGGGCGCGGGCTTTGAGGTCGACACCGCGCGCGGGCCGGTCGTGGCCGCCAAGGTCATCGTGGCGACCGGCGGCAAGTCGATCCCGAAGATGGGGGCCACCGGCTATGGCTATAAGGTCGCGGAAAGCTTTGGCCTGGCATTGGTGGAAACCCGGCCTGCGCTGGTGCCCCTGACCTTTGCCGAACAGGAACTGGACTGGATGGCGCCGTTGGCCGGGGTGTCCTTGGCCGTGCGGGCGTGGGCCGTACAAGCTGGGGCTGTGCAGGTGGCGGCTGTGCAGGTGAGGGCCGTGCAGGCGGGGGCTGTGCAGGTGCAGGCGGGGGATGCGCAGGGGATGCACCCGGTCGGACCGGCGTTTGAGGAGGCGGTTTTGTTCACCCATCGCGGGCTTTCCGGGCCTGCGGTGCTACAAATCTCCAGCTATTGGCGTGAGGGGCAGGGGGTGCGGCTGAGTTTGTGCCCGGGGGTGGACGTGGTGGCCGCGTTGCGGGCGGCCAAGGGGGCCAACCGGCGGCAGGGGGTGCGGACGGCTTTGGCGGCGTTGGTGCCCGACAGGTTGGCTCGGGTGTTGGCGGTGCAGTTGGGGCTGGGGGAGGCGGTGCTGGCCACGCTTTCAGCGGCGGAGGTGGCGCGGATTTCGCGGCATCTGCAGGACTGGAGCCTGGTGCCGGTCGGCTCGGAAGGCTACCGGACGGCGGAGGTGACCTTGGGCGGGGTCGATACCGATGGGCTTGACGCCCGCACGATGGAGGCCAAGGCGGTGCCGGGTTTGTATTTCGTGGGCGAGGTGGTCGATGTGACCGGCTGGTTGGGTGGGTATAATTTTCAATGGGCATGGTCGTCGGGCTGGGCTGCCGGGCAGGCGGTTTGACAGGGGGAGGGGTTAGGGACTGGCGGGATTGGGGTGTCCATATGTGGACGCTTGACCAACGCATTGATTTAAAACGATTTCGTATTTTTTGTTAAGGTTTTGTTAAGTCGGGTTTCCCTCCAGACCGGGGCCCGCCGCGCGCGACCGCCGCGCGCGAGTATTTGGGACAAACGCAAATCGGGATGCGGGATATTGGCAGGAAGCCGGGTCTGCGCGTATCGGTCAGACCCGCAGCGGGTTGGCTTTGGCCAGCCGGTCAAACGCCATCAGGCTTTCGATCAGGGCTTTCATATCCTTCAGGTAGACCATGTTCGGGCCATCGGACGGGGAGTTTTCTGGGTCCTGGTGGGTTTCGATAAACACACCGGCAATCCCCACGGCCACCGCACAGCGCGCCATCACCGGGGCGAATTCGCGTTGCCCGCCGGTGCTGTCGCCCATCCCGCCCGGTTGCTGGACCGAGTGGGTGGCGTCCATGATCACCGGATAGCCGGTGCGCGCCATGATCGGCAGGCTGCGCATGTCGGCGACCAGAGTGTTGTAGCCGAAGCTGACCCCGCGCTCGGTCAGCAGGATATTCTCATTGCCGGTCGAGGCGACTTTGGCTGCCACATTGGCCATGCCTTCGGGGGCCAGAAACTGGCCCTTCTTGATGTTGATCACCGCACCAGTCTCACCAGCGGCCAAGAGAAGGTCGGTTTGACGGCAAAGGAACGCGGGGATCTGGATCACATCGACCACTTCGGCCGCGATCCGGGCCTGAGCGATGTCGTGAATGTCGGTCAGGACCGGCATGCCCATGGATTGGACGGCTTGCAGCACCTTCAGGCCCTCGTCCATCCCCAAACCACGGCGGCCTTTGAGGCTGGTGCGGTTGGCTTTGTCATAGCTCGCCTTGAAGACATATTGCGCACCGGCCTCCGCACACACCTCGGCCATGTGACCGGCGATCATCTGGGCGTGGGTCAGGCTTTCCAGCTGGCAGGGCCCGGCAATCACCAGAAGCGGCCGGTCGTTGGATATTGTGAGGCCGCCGATTTTGACGTCTTTCATGGGGGGTCCTTTGGTGTCGGCACGCGGCAAGGGTGGCGAGGCTGGGAGCCGCCGGCGGGGATATTTAGGGACAGAAAATCGACAGTGGGGGCGGCGCAAACCGTCGCCTTTAGCCTTTGCAGCCTGTGGGTCCAGCGTCAGCCCGAAACCTGTTCGCGCAGGATCGCGATGGTCATCGAGATCATCAGATAGATGCCGCCAAAGATCAACATCACCACCAGCGTATTCTCGAAGGCGCGCGGGTAGCTCGGGGTGTCGGGGGCGACCGGCGGGACGGCAAGTTCAAGGTAGCGGGTCTGCCGCTGGGCCTCGATCCGAGAGGTTTCCATCGCGCTGGTCGACTGGGCCAGCATCATCTGCCTTGTGGTCACTTCGGCGGCCGCCATCACCATTTCAGACTGCATCGAGGCGATCGAGGGGCCAGTGCTGCTGGCTTGGGTCAAACCAGCGCGCAACTGGGCAATCTGATCCTCCATGGTTTTGATCCGGGTGATCACCGGGTCCATCCGGGCCGGATTGGGGGTGGCGTTGGTCTGCATCTGCGCCAGCGACAGCTTGTCGGTCATCAATTGGGCATTGAGCGCGCCGATCTGGCTGGTGACCAGCCCGGCCTCGACATCGGTGCTGAGGGTTTTGTATTTCTCCTGCAGGGTCACCAGTTTGGTCTGGGCGGTTTGCAGCTTGACCTCGGCATCGTCAAAGTTGGCCTTGGCCGCGTTTTGCTGATCGCCGCGCAGCCGCGAGGTCATCTGGTCGACCTGCTGCTCGGCGTAACTGACCAGAGCCTTGGAAAATTCAACGGCTTTTTGCGGGCTGGCGGCCGACACCTCCATATTGATCAAACCCTCGGTCGGATCGTAGCTGACCTTGATGTAGCGTTGGTACAGGTTGAAGGTCTGGGTGTTGTTGGCATGGGCCGGCAGGCGCTGGATCGGGTCGATGGTCGGGTTGGCGAAATGGGCGCGAAAGCCGTTGTCTTTATCCAGCCGTTCCATCGCGACATTGGATTGCAGGTAGTTTTGCACCGCCACCGAATCCTGCGAGGTGGCAAACGCGGTCCCCGAGAACATCGAGGAGAATTGCGAGGCGGCGGTCGCCTGCTGGATCACGAATTTGGTGGTGACGGCGTACATCGGCGTCGCCACCATGTAATAATACCACCCCGCCAGCAGCGTGGGCAGAAACACGAATACGCTCAGCTTGGCCCACATCAGCGCCAGTTTGCGCCGTCTGCGCGCGACGATATCGAACTGGATCCGGCGCACTTCGGCGACATGCGCCTCTTCCACCCGGACCTCGGTCGAGGGCAGGCCGACCGGTTTGATCGTCTGCGGCAGGGTGTCATCCCCGCCGCGGGAGACGGTCAGCGCGCGCGATTGTGCGTAGCCCAAGGCGGGCAGGCCGGCATCGTCCAGA
>JAYTQA010000151.1:0-27193 GCA_043746955.1 bacterium
CCGTCGGTCAAATCAGCAGCCCACCTTCGCGTGGAATGGCTGCCCGCGATGCCGTGGAACAAGTGCCAACGATCGCGTGGAATCGATGCCCACCTTCCGTGGAATGCGCAGTCTACACTGTCCCGAAGCAGAACGTGCCATATCTTGCGCGCGCCATAGAGCGTTCGGTTGTCCACCCAGGTTCCATTGATCTTGAGGCCCAGTGCGGCGTCGGACCGTGCGGCGTCGGATTTGGCACGGCGCGATGCCCGGTCAGGATCGCGCGCAACGGCGCGCAGTACATAGCAGGTCGATCGGGCGAACTGCAGTGTTCACCAGATCGGCGTCCTTCGGGGCATTCGATCCCCCGGATCGAATTCTGGACCCTCGGACCCCCGAATGACCCTCGGCTTTGCTCATGAATTAAAGTGGTTAGGCTGACCAGTCGGCCCGACGTCCTTCCAGAAAAGCCGCGATCCCCTTGGCGGCCTCTTCGGTCTCCCAGGTGTCAGCAAGACGGCGAATGGTATCTTCAATGACTTGCGGGTCAATTCGCGGGCCGAGCGCGCGGGCGAGCGCCTTGGCCCGTCCGACGGCTCCCGGGGCGGCCAACAGGTAAGGCTGAACCTCGACCTCGACCGCCTGATCGAGCGCGTCATCGGACACAACCCGCGCGATGATCCCCAAATGCTCGGCTTCGGCGGCGTCAAAGATCCGGGCCGACATGAAGATCTGCCGCGCACGGCCCTCGCCGATGCGGGCAAGGACATAGGGGCCGATTGTCGCCGGGATCAATCCAAATCGCGTTTCGGTAAGGCCAAACTGCGCCAAATCCCCCGCCACTGCCACGTCGCAAACACAGGCCAGGCCAACACCGCCGCCAAAGGCACCGCCATGGACCCGCCCGATCAAGGGCACCGGCATCTCGTTCAGGGCGTGCAGCATCTCGGCCAGTCGGCGCGCCTCGCGCATACGCGTGGCGCGGTCGGCCTCGATCTGCGCCTTCATCCAGCCCAAATCCCCCCCGGCACAAAACACTTTGCCGCGACCGGACAGAACGATAACCCGCGCTTCACCGCCCTGACCCAGCAAGTTCGCAAGATCGGTCAGCTCCGCAATCATCAGCGAAGACAGCGCATTGCGCTTCTCCGGCATGTTCAGTGCGACATAGGCCACGCCGCGCGCGTCAAGACGGACGTCCAGCGTTTCAAAGCTCATTTGACACTCCTCAAGGCCCGAGCAAAGTTGGCCGTGTGCGCCAGTCTTTCGCGGTTTATCCCGGTTTCAAATCCTTCCGATGTAGCAAGCTCAACCACGGCTTCGGTCGCGACATTGCCACTTGCGCCCGGTGCAAAGGGGCAACCGCCAAGTCCGCCTACTGCCGCATCGAAGACGCGTATTCCGCGTGCCATCGCGGTGCGGATATTGGCGGTAGCCCGACCGTCGGTGTCATGAAAATGCCCGGCAAGCTGATCTGCGCGAATCCGCTCCAGTACCGCGTCAAGCATGGCGCCCACCTGCGAGGGCGTACCACGGCCGATCGTGTCGCCGAGCGAGATTTCGTAGCAGCCCATCGCAAGCAACCGGGCCGCCACATCCGCGACCGAGCCGGGCGCGGTCGCGCCATCATAGGGACACTCGCAAATGCAGGAGACGTAGCCGCGCACCGGCAGTCCAGCGGCGTGCGCGGCCTCGGCAACCGGTGCAAATCGGGTGAGGCTTTCGGCAATCGAACAATTGATGTTCTTGCGGCTGAACCCTTCAGAGGCCGACGCGAAGATCGCAACCTCGTCCGCTTGCGCCGCCAGTGCTGCCTGAAAGCCTTGCAAATTCGGCGTCAGGGCGGCGTATGAAGTGCCCGGCTCCCGCCGGATGCCGGCCATCACCTCGGCGGCATCAGCCAACTGCGGCACCCATTTCGGGCTGACGAAACTCGTCACCTCGATCTTGCGGAAACCGCAGAGGGAAAGTTCGTTCACCAGCCGGATCTTGTCAGCGGTGGCGATCTGGCGAGCTTGGTTCTGAAGCCCGTCGCGCGGACCCACCTCGAAGACCGTGATCTGGTCAGCCATCGCCCGGCTCCAACGTCAGCAACAGCGCGCCTTGCGCCACCTGCTCCCCTTGGACGGCCAGAACCTCGGCCACCACGCCATCGCGCGACACACAAAGCGGATGCTCCATCTTCATCGCCTCCAGCACGATCAGCCGTTCGCCCCGAGAAACTTTCTGTCCGGGCTGCGCATCGAGCCGGGTCACCAGCCCCGGCATTGGCGCGGTAATACCGTCACCCGCCAAAGCGCCGTCATCCGCTGCCATGGGGTTGGGGAGATCGAAATTCCAGCAGCGTCCTTCAAGCCACACGGCGATCCGGCGCTGTGCGGTCATGACATCAAGCCGCTGACGCTGCCCGTCAACCTCCAACACCACCTCGCTTCCGGTTTGCGAGACAATACCCACAGAAAACGGAAATCCGACGCCTTCGACACGGAACACACCAGCCGTCAGCGGGGTGACACGGCAATCATGCCGCCCCTGCCGCGAGGTCAGGCTGACCGGCAGGGCGTCGGCCTGCCAATGGCGCCATCCCGCGAAAACCTCCCATGGCTCGGCACTATCGCGGGACTTCAGAAAACCCAGCGCCGCCAGCGCCGCTGCGGCGACCGGAAGCGGCGGCAGGACATCGACCGCCAGAAGTTCGCTCAAGTCACGCAGGATCAAGCCGGTATCAACTTCACCCCGCCTGAAGCCTTCATGCTCGGCCAGTGCCGCCAGAAATGCCAGATTGGTCACCGCGCCAAGGATGCGGCAGCCGAGCAGGGCAGCCGAAAGCCGCTTCAACGCCACGTCCCGCGTCGGGCCATGCACGATGATCTTGGCAAGCATCGGGTCATAGAAGGGACTGATCTCATCGCCCTGCCGGACGCCGCTGTCGATGCGTAGGGTGCCCCTCTGGAATTCAACTGCCGCCGGAAACTCCAGATGATCCAGCCTGCCGGTTGCCGGCAGAAACCCATTGTCCGCATCCTCGGCATAGAGGCGAGCTTCGAAAGCCCAGCCGTTGATCGCCAGATCTTCCTGCCGGACCGGCAGCGCTTCACCTGCGGCGACCCGCAGCTGGAGTTCGACGAAATCTAGGCCGGTGATCGCCTCGGATACCGGGTGTTCGACCTGAAGCCTGGTGTTCATCTCCATGAACCAGAACCCGTCAGGGCGCAGTGGGCCGGAGCCGTCGACGATGAACTCGACCGTGCCCGCGCCACAATAGCCGATGGCGCGGGCGGCGTCGACGGCGGCGAGGCCCATCGCTGCACGCACCGCAGGGGTCATGCCGGGGGCGGGCGCTTCTTCGATCACTTTCTGGTGGCGGCGTTGCAGCGAACAGTCGCGCTCGAACAGGTGGATGACGTTGCCATATGCATCACCAAAAACCTGAATTTCAATGTGGCGCGGGTGCGTCACGTATTTCTCGATCAGGCAGACCGGATCGCCGAAGGCAGCCGCAGCCTCGCGCCGGGCCGAAGCGAGGGACGTGGCGAAGTCACCGGGTGTTTCGACCAGCCGCAGGCCTTTGCCGCCGCCGCCGGCCCGAGCCTTGATCAAAACCGGGTAGCCTAACTCGGCAGCGCGGGCGGCGAGAAAACCGGCGTCCTGTTCTGCGCCATGGTAGCCCGGAACCACCGGCACGCCCGCCCGCTGCATCAGCACTTTGGCGGCATCCTTCAGCCCCATGGCGCGGATCGCCTGTGCAGTTGGCCCGATGAACACCAGACTGGCCGCCGCGACTGCGGCGGCGAAATCGGGGTTTTCGCTCAGAAATCCATAGCCTGGATGGATCGCTTCGGCCCCGGTCACTTGAGCCGCAGCGATGATCCGCGCCCCTTGCAGGTAGCTTTCAGCAACCGTGGAGCCGCCGATATGGACCGCCTGATCGGCCATCGCCACATGTCGGGCCTTGGCATCTGCGTCGGAATAGACGGCCACCGTGCCAATGCCCAGCTTGCGCGCGGTTGCGATGACGCGGCAGGCAATCTCGCCCCGGTTCGCAATCAAGATCTTCTTGAACATCGCGCCCTCCCTCACATGCGGAACACGCCAAAGCGTGTGTTCCCGATCGGCGCGTTCAGAGTTGCGGCAAGGCTCAGCGCCAGCACTTCGCGCGTCTTGCGCGGGTCGATAATGCCATCATCCCACATCCGGGCCGAGGCATAGAGCGGCTGCGACTGCGCCTGAAACATCGCAATAGTAGGGGCTTTGAAGGCGGCTTCCTCCTCGGGGCTCCACTGCCCGCCCTGGCGTTCAATCGCCTCGCGGCGCACGGTGGCCAGGACGCCGGCTGCCTGCTCGCCGCCCATGACCGAGATGCGGCTGTTGGGCCATGTCCATAGAAAACGCGGACTGTAGGCGCGACCGCACATGCCATAGTTTCCCGCCCCGAACGAGCCACCGATCAGAAATGTGATCTTCGGCACCGCGCTGGTTGCGACGGCAGTCACCAGCTTTGCTCCGTCTTTCGCGATACCTGCATTCTCGTAGGCGCGGCCCACCATGAAGCCGGTAATGTTCTGGAGGAAAACCAAGGGGATGCCGCGCTGGCTGCACAGCTCGACAAAATGGGCACCTTTCAGGGCGGATTCCGCGAACAGGACGCCATTGTTGGCGATGATCCCGACCGGAATGCCCATCATATGGGCAAAGCCGCAGACCAGCGTCGTCCCGTAGCGGGCCTTGAATTCATCGAGCAGTGACCCATCCACGGTGCGTGCGATCACTTCCCGGATATCGTAAGGCGTTTTGAGGTCAGCGGAAACGACGCCAAGAATTTCTTCTGGATCGTAAAGCGGCGCTTCACCGCGCGCCAGTGCAATGCGTGCAACCCGCCCCGTTGGGATGTTGAGGCTGGCCACCGCCTGCCGCGCCAGGTCCAGCGCATGCGCATCGTCATGAGCAAGGTAATCCGCCACGCCAGACAGCCGGGTGTGAACATCGCCGCCGCCAAGATCCTCGGCGTTGACCACCTCGCCCGTGGCCGCTCGCACCAGAGGCGGACCGGCGAGGAAGATGGTGCCCTGGCCTTTCACGATGATCGTGACGTCCGACATCGCAGGAACGTAAGCCCCGCCTGCCGTGCACGACCCCATCACCACCGCGATCTGGGCAATGCCCTTGGCCGACATGTTAGCCTGATTGAAGAATATCCGCCCGAAGTGGTCCCGGTCGGGGAAAACCTCGTCCTGATTTGGCAAGTTGGCACCGCCGCTGTCGACCAGATAGACGCAAGGCAGCCGATTTTGTTCGGCAATCTCCTGCGCGCGCAGGTGTTTCTTGACGCTGATCGGAAAATAGGTGCCGCCCTTGACCGTTGCATCATTGCAGACGACCATCACCTCGCGGCCACAGACCCGACCGACCCCCGCGATGAGCCCGGCTGCCGGGCAAGCGCCGTCATACATCCCATGTCCGGCGAAAAGCCCGATTTCCAGAAACGGCGATGCCGGATCCAGAAGCCGCGCCACACGCTGACGCGGCAGGATCTTGCCCCGGCTTTCGTGCCGGTCGCGCGCGACCGCTCCACCACCCAGACTTGCCAGTTCGGCGGCCTGCCGGATCTGATCCATCGCGCGCAGGTGGGCCGCGCGATTGGCGGCAAACCCGTCCGACCGCGGTGAAATCGCGGATTTCAGCACGCCCATCAGACCATCGCTCCCATCAACGCGCGTCCGATCAGCATACGGCGGATTTCCGAAGTGCCCGCGCCGATCTCCATCAACTTGGCGTCGCGAAACAGCCGAGAGACCGGGCTGTCGTTCATGAAACCGGCCCCGCCCATCGCCTGCACAGCCTGATGCGCCACGATCATCGCCGCTTCCGAAGCGTACAGGACACAAGCCGCCGCATCCTGCCGCGTCACGGCACCCCGGTCACAGGCACGGGCAACTTCATAGACATAGGCCCGCGCCGAGTTCATCTTGGTATAGATATCTGCAATCTTGCCCTGCATCAGCTGGAAGCTACCGATGCTCTGGCCAAACTGTTTGCGCTGCTCCAGATAGGGCATGATCTCATCGAGGCAGGCGGCCATGATCCCGGTGCCTATCCCGGAAAGGACCACGCGTTCGTAGTCGAGCCCGGACATCAGCACCCCGACGCCACGGCCTTCGTGGCCGAGGATATTGGCAGCGGGCACCTCGGCATTGTCGAAGATCAGTTCGGCGGTGTTCGATCCCCGCATCCCCAACTTGTCAAAATGCGGCGACTGGCTGAAGCCGGGCATGGATTTCTCGATCAGAAACGCCGTGATACCTTTGGATCCGACCGCGACATCCGTCTTGGCGTAAACGACCAGGGTTTCCGCCTCGGCACCATTGGTGATCCAGAACTTATTGCCGTTCAGAACGAACCTGTCGCCCCGACGGTCGGCCCGCAGGGTCATCGACACCACGTCAGACCCGGCACCCACCTCGCTCATCGCCAATCCACCGACATGTTCGCCCGAGATCAACTTCGGCAGATACTTTTGCTTCTGCTCTGGCGTACCGTTCAGGTTGATCTGGTTGACGCAAAGGTTGGAATGCGCCCCATAGGACAGCGCGACCGAAGCCGACGCGCGTGCGATTTCCTCCACCGCGACCACATGCGCCAAATAGCCAAGACCCGCTCCGCCGTATTCGTCGGGCACCGTTATGCCCAGCAATCCAAGCTGGCCCATCTCGCGCCACAACGCAACCGGGAACAGATTGGCCCGGTCGAGTGCTGCGGCGATAGGCTTTACCCGATCCTGCGCCCAGCGATGCACCAGTTCGCGCAGCGCATTCACCTCGTCGCCCAGATCGAAACGCATGGAGCCGTGGAACATCGGTTTACCTCTTACTCTGCCGCAGCGCGGATCGGATCATCCTGCAAAAGCTGTGCGCGAAGCGCGTCGCGGCGCTTCATCTGCTGTTCGGCCGCAGCCGCTTTCACCGGGCCATAGCCGCGAACCTCCCATGCGAGCGCCAGCAGTTCCGACAGAAGCGGCACCTTTGCGGGCGTAAAGATCCGCTCTGCAAGATCAATGTCTGCCTCGAACAAGGCAATCCATGCACGGTCGAGCTTGCGATCCCGGTTGTAGCCGAACGGATCGGCCCAAGTGCCGCGCAGACGCTTCATCCGCGCTAGAACCGGCAAAACCTGCAGGATCCAGCCGCCGAACGCCCGCTTTTTAGGGCGGCCATCCGCAGACCTGCCCGGCATCATCGGTGGCGCCAGATTCACTGCAATGGAAAAACGCCCCTCAAATGCATTATCCAACGCAGTGCGAAATGCCGGGTCAGAATAGAGCCGGGCGACCTCGTATTCATCCTTGTAGGCCAGGACCCGGGCATAACTGATCGCGGCCTGACGCAGCAGCTTCGCCCCCTCGGCCCCAACTGCCGCGCCAAAGCGCAACAGACGCTCAGCATAGCGGTCGGCCAGCCCCGCGTCCTGAAAGGCGGTCAGATGTTGCTTGCGATGCGCAATGATCTGGTCGGTCGACATCTGGTCCAGGGCTGCCGGGCCTTTCGCAGACGCCACGCTTGCCAGGACGGCGGCGCGGTCATCCGCCAATAGCCGCCCCCATTCGAAGGCCGCGATATTCGCTTTGACGGCCACATTGTTCAGTTCGATTGCCGCGAGGATCGAGGCACGTTTGAGCGGCACCAAAGCCTTCTGCCAAGCGTAACCCAGCATAATGATGTTGGCCCCGATCTCGTCGCCGGTCAGCGCCTCGGCCAATGCCGAGAAGTCGAGAAAATGATCGCGCCCGCGCACGGTCTTTTCCACCGCGCGTTCGACCGCCGCAGCGCGGAAATCGAAATCGCGGTTCCGAACGAAATCGGATACCGGCGTGACGCTGGTGTTCAGGACGGCGTCGGTCCGGGTGGGGTCGCAAAGGATCACGCTGTCGGTTGATGCCGAAACGACGGAATCCGCCCCCAGAAGCAGGTCGGCCCGCCCGGCGGTGATGCGGGGTGCTGTCGGGGGGTGGCCGGGGTCCGAAATGCGGACGTGGCTCATGACTGCGCCACCCTTCTGCGCCAGACCGGCCATGTCGAGGACCATCGGCACCTTGCCCTCGGCATGGGCCGCCATGCTCAGGACGGCACCGATGGTCAGAACGCCAGTGCCGCCAACGCCGGTGACGACCAGGTTCCAGGTTCGGTCGAACTCTGGCACCCTCGGCTCCCGTAGATCGGTCGTCACAGGCCCAGCCGCCCCGACAGGCTTGCGCAAACTGGCGCCGCGCACCGTCACAAACGCGGGACAGAAGCCTTTCAGGCAGGAATAATCCTTGTTGCACATCGACTGGTTGATGCGCCGTTTGCGGCCCATCTCGGTTTCTTCCGGTTCGATCGCAATGCAATTCGACTGGACCGAGCAATCGCCGCAACCCTCGCAGACTGCCGGATTGATCCACAGCCGCATGTCTGGGTCTTCCATCTTGCCACGCTTGCGGCGGCGGCGTTTTTCTGCGGCACAGGTCTGCTCATAGACGATGACCGTGGTGCCCGGAACCTCGCGCAACTCTTTCATCGTGGCGTCGAGCAGGTCGCGGTGCCGGATTTCCGTGCCCGGTGCCAGATCGGCGAGGCGGTAGATGTCCGGGCGGTCCGACATCAGGATCACCCGCGCAACACCTTCGTGATACATCTGATGGGTGATTTGCTGCGGCGTCAGGGTCCCGTCAATCGGCTGGCCGCCGGTCATCGCCACTGCGTCGTTGTAAAGGATTTTGTAGGTGATGTTCACACCCGCCGCGACAGACTGCCGGACCGCCAGATAACCTGAGTGGAAATAGGTGCCGTCGCCAAGGTTGGCGAAGCGGTGCTTTTCATCGGTAAACTGGCTGATGGCCACCCATGGCACGCCCTCGGCACCCATATGGGTGAAGGTTTCGGTGTTGGTGTCGATCCATTGCGCCATGAAATGGCAACCGATCCCGGCCATCGCCTTGGACCCCTCCGGCACCCGGGTCGAGATATTGTGCGGGCATCCGGCGCAGAAATACGGTTGGCGGATCACCGGCGGGGCATGGTCGGCACCGCGCGCCTCGGCGGCCTTCAGCACGGCTTCATTGGCCGCGATCCGTGCGGCAAGCCCTTCAGGCAAAGAAAGCCGCAGGACGCGCGCGGCAATCGCTTCGGCGACGCTGCCGACAGTCAAGCCGGCTGACAAATGAAGGAACGGATGATCCCGCTCGTCGAACTTGCCGACGATGCGGGGGCGCACGTCCGCCCGCCAGTTGAACAACTGTTCCTTGATCTGGTTTTCGATAATCTCGCGGCGTTCCTCGACGACCAGCACTTCTTCCAACCCTTCGGAGAAGTGGCGGATACCCTCAGGCTCCAGCGGCCAGGGCATTCGTACTTTGTACAGCCGCAGACCAATCGCCACCTGTTCCGCAGGCCCGATGCCCAGTTCGACCAGCGCCTGCCGGACATCCTCATAGGCCTTGCCCGACGCGACGATACCAAGCCGGGCGTGGGCATTGGGCAGCGTCACTTTGTCGACGCCATTGGCGCGGGCAAAGGCGATGGCCGCATAGCCCTTATGCTCTTGCAGCCGTTCGTCTTGCACCAAAGGCGGATCAGGCCAGCGCAGGTTCAACCCGCCAGGAGGCATATCGAAATCCTGCGGCACCACGAAGCGCCGCTCTTCCTGCACCAGATCGACGACGGTGGTGGTCTCGACGGTTTCCGAAATCACCTTGAAGCCCACCCAGCAGCCCGAGTAGCGCGACATCGCAACGCCCAAGAGCCCCATTTCCAGAAACTCGTGCACCGAAGACGGGTAAAGCATCGGCATCAGCGCCGAAATGAAGGCATGGTCCGACTGATGCGGGATAGAGGAGGACTTGCAGGTATGGTCGTCGCCCGCGATCGCCAGCACCCCGCCATACCGTGCCGAGCCCGCTGCATTGGCATGTTTGAAGACGTCGCCCGAACGGTCGACCCCCGGTCCCTTGCCATACCAAATGCCCAGCACGCCATCCTTGCGCGCGCCGAGCGACAGCTGCACTTGTTGGCTGCCCCAGACCGCCGTCGCCGCAAGATCTTCGTTGATCCCGGGCCGGAATACCACGTCGTGACGATCCAGAAACTTGCGCGCCTTGACCAATTGCTGGTCATAACCGCCCAGCGGGGAACCGCGATAGCCGGAGATGAATGTGCCGGTGTTCAGGCCGGCGGCGCGATCATGCTTCATCTGGGTCATCGGCAACCGCACCAGCGCCTGGGTCCCGGTGAGATAGACCGGGCCGCTCTCGGCCGCATACTTGTCGTCCAGCGAGATTGCCATCTGCAAATTCCCCCTAGAGCAGAGTATACTGCGAATTGCCTGGAACAAGGTCTCTGTTATTGACCTTGTTGACCGCATTTGAGCAACGACGTCCCGTAATTTCAGTAAACCTGAGCGCTGTGTCGCGAGGTTTCGTCCGCCCAAGCCTGCCTGGTGGCGCCATAGAGCGATCAAGGATCAAACTGGATGATTCGGCCCGCCGCATCCTGCGGGCAATTCAGGTCAAGCCCGACGCCACCATCCGCGAATTTCGCGCGCAGACCGGCCTCAGTTACTTCCATTGTTGGCGCAGACTGCAGCGCCTGCAAAACCAGGTGCTGTCAACGTGCGGCGCTACGTTACAGACAAGGAAAGTTAGCTTGACGCAGAGCCCGTCCCCGGAGGACCATCGCCTGCAAAAGCCGCCCGCCAGAAGCCCGCCAAATGCCCGACAGAGGGAGACCAAAATGCGCGTTTTCACGGTCCTTGGTCCATCGCAATCGGGAAAGACCACATTGGTCCAACGCCTCGCCGCGCTCGAAGGCGGCGGCAAACCCGACGTCTCGGATCATCTGGCTCTGACCCGTTTTTCGTTCCTGAACGATGACTGGTGCGCGATCGACGTGACGGGCGGGCCAGAGTTTGCCGCGATGGCAGGCGGCGCACTGATGGCCTCGGATGCGGCGGTTCTCTGCGTTCCTCCCGATCCTGACGCCGCAGTTCTTGCGGCCCCGTGGATCCGCGCCGCGGAAGCCTCAGGAACCCCGTGCTTCATTTTCATCAACAAGATCGACGCCCCCCGCGGTCGCGTCCGGGATATCGCGGCGGCGTTGCAGGCCTGCTCGAACCATCTGATCGTATTGCGCCAGATCCCGATCCGCGACGGCGACGCTGTGGTCGGCGTTGTCGATCTGATTTCCGAACGCGCCTGGCGATACCGTGAGGGCACGTCTTCGGCGCTCGTCGCAATTCCGCCATCGGACCGCGAACGCGAAACCGAAGCACGGGCTCAGCTGCTCGAAAATCTTGCGGATTTCGACGAGACTTTGTTGGAGCAACTCATCGAGGACCGCGTCACCACCACCCCCGCGCTCTACGCCATTGCTGCGCGCGAGCTGCAGGACAACGTCATTGTACCGGCTTTTCTGGGTGCAGCAGGCCACCATAATGGGGTGCTGCGACTGATGAAGGCTCTACGGCACGAGGTGCCAACGGTGCAAGATCTGCGTAAACGACATAGCCGTGCCGGGATCGATCCGACGGCGGTGGCATTCCATGCCCAAAACCGCAAGCATCTCGGCAAGGTCAGCTTCCTGCGCGCCCTGGCTGACGGGGTGGCCGCCGGAGCCCCCTTGGGCGGCAGCAACCTGGGCGGTTTGATTGGACTCGGCGGATCTGCCGCGCCATCCCATCTGCCTGCTGGCGCGATTGGCTTGGCCGTGAAATCCGATCAGCTGACCGCAGGCAGCTTGCTGCTTCCCGCCGCGAAACATGCCGCAGCCCCATGGGTGGCGGGTCACGAGCCCATGATGATCCGGCTCCTTGCACCGACAAACCAGCGCGACGAAACACGGCTTTCGGCGGCGTTGGCGAGGATCGCTGAAGTGGACCCCTATCTGCGGATTGAACAGGATGAAGAATCCGGGCAGGCGCTGCTGCGGGTACAAGGGCCGATTCATCTTCGCCGGGTCCTCGAGGATTTGACCGAGGGTTTTGGTGTGGCGGTCCACAGTTCGGAACGGCCAGCCCGCTGGAAAGAGACGATCTCATTCAGTTGCACGCACAGCTACCGGCACCGCAAGCAGACCGGTGGTGCCGGACAGTTCGCCGACGTGACGATCCGCGTAACCCCCCGCAGTCGGGGCGAAGGTTTTGCCTTCGACGAGATTGTGAAAGGTGGTGCGGTACCACGGAACTATATTCCCGCCGTCGAGGAAGGTGCGAGAGCGGCGATGACACGCGGTCCGCTGGGTTTTCTGGTCATTGACGTTGGGGTGACGTTGATCGACGGCAAGCACCATGCCGTCGACAGCTCCGATCAGGCTTTCAATATCGCCGCCCGCATGGCGGCGAAGGAGGCGCTGGCCCTCGCCGGACCCGTCCTTCTGCGCGAGATTGACCTTGTGCAAATCCATGTTCCCTCGGCCTGCTCAGGAGTGCCGGCCGCTTTGGTATCCGGCCTCAAGGGTCAGGTTCTGGGCTTCGACCGTGATCCCGAAAGTCGCGGCTGGGATGTGTTCCGGGCCCTGCTTCCATCTGCAGTCCGGGAGGAGCTGTTGCACGCAGTCGCTGGAACGACGCAAGGCACTGGCTCGATTTCAGCGGTGTTCGATCACTACGAGGAAGTTTATGGCAAAGACGCAGAGGCAATTGCAAAGGCGCGCGACCCGGGGCGCGCTTCGTAAGCGATCTGCGTCTCTTGCTGTCGGTCGCGGGCGAAGGCAGCACACTGAGGGGTGACAATAGTCGATTGCGCAGGTTGACAGACCTAGAAGCCCAACTGCACCAGCGACACTTTGCGCGGTTGCCCGCGTGCTATCAGGTGACCCAACTGGGCACTTCCGTACCGCCCTATCCTGAACGCGTTGCAACCTCGGGGCAGGACTTTGACCAGGTGCTGCAGCAGCTTGGTCGCGAGTTTGGCGTGATCGTCGGCCCAGAGCATGATGACGTTTGATAGAAACGTTCAGATCGCCGGGTTCGGCCGCTTGCCATCTGGACCTTTGAGGTTCTCCTGACTGTTTGGACAGTTTTCGTTGGGTGCTCAATTGACGCGCTCAAAAGTGGCGGCTAGCCTCGCATTGTGCAATTGGATATTCAGACTGTCCGACAAAAAATGGAGCCTTCATGCCTCTGCCGCTTGCACTAATGCCCGGATTGAAGCTGCCAGTCTTGGCGGCGCCGATGTTCCTTACCTCCGGGGTGGAGTTGGTCGTGGCATGCTGCCGCGCCGGGGTTCTGGGGACATTTCCCGCATTCAACGCCCGGTCAACCGAAGCGTTGGACGATTGGCTTGAGCAGGTTGTGGCGGGGCGCGGGGCAGGGGATGCGGCCTATGGGGTAAATCTGATCGTCCATCGGTCAAACCCCAGGCTACAGGCCGATCTGGCACAAATCGTGGCGCGGCGAGTGCCTTTGGTCATCACCTCGCTGGGTGCCGCAGCCGAGGTGGTGGCAGCGGTGCAGTCCTATGGCGGGCTGGTCTTTCACGACGTCACCTCGCGCCGGCATGGCGATAAGGCGGCAGAGGCCGGCGTAGATGGGCTGATCGCCGTCGCGGCCGGAGCTGGGGGTCATGGCGGCGCTTTGTCGCCCTTTGCCCTGTTGGGCGAGTTGCGCCAGGTCTTTGCCGGAACGCTGGTCCTGGCGGGCGCCATCACGACGGGCCGAGACGTTTTTGCCGCACGGGCGATGGGGGCCGACTTGGTCTCGATTGGCACGCGGTTTCTGGCGACGCGCGAGGCCATGGTTAGCGATGCCCAAAAGGCGATGGTGCTGAAAGCGCGGGCAGCCGACATCGTCCATACCGCCGCTGTGTCTGGGGTGGCGGCTAATTTCCTAGGCGACAGCTTGCTGGCCAATGGGGTGGACCCTGCCACGCTGCCCGCTCACGGCCAGTTGGACATGGCGGCCGAGGCCAAGGTGTGGAAAACCATCTGGTCGGCCGGTCAAGGTGTCGGCCGCATCGACGATCTGCCGGGTGCCGCAGCACTGTGCAACCGGCTGGCCGCCGAATACCGCGCTGCGGCCGTAGCCGCGCGCCAGGACCCGTTCGCGGCATAACTGATGCGGCGCATCGCGGCCTAGATAATGCGGCGCATCGCTGCAATCCAAGCGTCGGGTTCTTGTGCCTTGCGGCGCAGATAGTCGCGTACCTTGGCATGCGGGGTTACCAGAAATACCCGATCTTCCACGCCACGCAGGCCTGCCTCCGCGACCTCCTCGGCGGAAAGGACGCCGTCGCGCTGCGCCGCACCCTGGGGAATTGTGGCCAAAAGTGCTGTGTCCACTGCCTGCGGGCAAAGCACCGTCACTCCAATGCCCTGCGCGTGATGGGCGATGGCCAGACTTTCCGCAAAACCAAGGGCGGCATGTTTGGTGGTGCTGTAAATCGCGCTGCCAGGCTGGGTCAAAAGTCCCGCCGCCGAAAGGGTCATCAGGAAATGCCCCTGCCGACGTGCGGTCATGCTTGGAATAAGCCGCCGCGCAAGGCGCACATGGGAGAGCACGTTCACCTCCCAGGCTGCTTGCCACAGCGCATCTTCCGGTGCTGCAAGGTTCAAGTTATGGCCAAAGCCCGAGGCGATCCCGGCATTGCAGCAGCACAAATCGACCGGCCCAAGCTGGGCCTCAACCTGATCGACAAGCGCCGCTATATGGTCGGTGTCGCGCAGATCGCCAGGCACAGCGAAAGCCCCGATCTCGGCAGCCACAGTCGCCAAACCAGCAGCATCCCGGTCCGCTACCGCCACCCGCGCACCCCGGCGCGTCGCACCCCGCGCCAGCGCTGCGCCAATCCCGCCCGCCGCACCGGTGACAATGACCACTTTACCCGCAATCTGCATGTCCAGTCCTCTGGTTCGGATCAGCTTAGCAGCTATCCGATTGTCGGACAATCGGCTTGACACACTTCAGACGACTTGCCATATTAATCTGACGCCGCCGCGACTCTGAAAAGTGGCACCGTGAGGATGCGCTTGCGCCGGACAGCCGGGAGGACGCCTATGACAGACTTGGCCGAGAACCCGGTCCAAATGGAACGTGCGGGTGCAGTGGTGACGCTGCGTTTCAATCGCCCGACGGCGCTGAATACAATCAATGTGGCGCTCGCGACCCAATTCGAAACCGCCGTCGCAGCGATTGCGGCCGACGCCACGGCACGCGTTATTGTGCTGGAAGGCGCGGGGCGGGCCTTCATGGCTGGCGGCGACCTTTCAGTTTTTCAGGGGGCAGACGACTTGCCTGATGCCGCCGACCTGCTGATCGGCCCGATGCACCGCGCGGTGCAGCTACTGCAATCGGCACCCCAGATCGTGCTGGCCAGTTTGCATGGCGCGGTGGCGGGGGCGGGCCTCAGCTTGGCGCTTCTAGCCGATCTGGCCATCGCGGACACGACCGCAAAGCTGAATATGGCTTATGCCCGGATTCAGGCGGTGCCCGATTGCGGCGGCTCCTGGGCATTGGCGCGGCTGGTGGGTCAGCGGAAAGCGATGGAAATAGCTCTTTTGTCGGAGAACCTTGACGCCGAAGCGGCGCTTGGCCTTGGCCTGATCAACCGGGTCGTTCCCGAAGGCCAGCTTCGCATCGAAACCGCGGCTTTGGCCGAGCGGCTTGCGCGGCAATCGCCCGCTTCGGCCCTTGGCATTCGCGACCTTCTGCGCGCAGCCCCCGCTGCAAGCTTGGCCTCCCAGCTGGACGCTGAACGTGCGGCCTTCCGCCGCGCTGCCGCCACCCCCGAATTTGCCACCGCCATTGCCAGTTTCTTCGCCCGCAAACCCAAGTCATGACCCCAAGACGGAGAAACCGATGCCTCGGGAAGCCATCATCGCGGCCTATGTCCGCAGCCCTTTCACCTTCGCCCGTAAAGGTGGGCTGGCTTCGGTCAGGCCGGATGACCTTGGCGCCCACGTGATCCGCGCGCTTCTGGAACGCACCGGAGTGGCCGGCGCGGAAATCGAGGATGTGGTCTGGGGCTGCGCATTTCCCGAAGGCGAACAGGGGCTGAACATCGGGAGGGTCACCAGCTTGCGCGCTGGTCTGCCGATCACCACGGCGGGAATGACGGTGAACCGCTGGTGCGGCTCGTCGGTTCAAGCCATACAGATCGCCGCAGGCACAGTCATGATGGGCGCGGGCGAGGCGCTGATCGCTGGCGGCACCGAAAGCATGAGCCGGGTGCCGATGATGGGCTTCAACATCATGCCCCCGCCAAGTTGGTCAGCGGCAGAGGTCAGCGATTTCATCAACGTCGGCCTGACCGCCGAACGGGTGGCACGCGAACAGGACATCACCCGCGCCGATCAGGACGCCTTTGCTTTTGGCAGTCATTCCAAGGCGATGGCAGCTCGCGCCGCCGGGAGACTGGCCGCTGAAATCGCGCCGATCATGGTGAACGATACCTTGGTCAGCGAAGATGGCTGCATCCGCGATGCCACTTTGGACGGGCTTGCAACCCTGAAGACGGTCTTCCTGGAGGGCGGCACCGTGACGGCGGGTTCCTCCTCGCCGATGACCGACGGGGCAACGGCACTTCTGGTCTGCACCCCGGAATTTGCCACCAAACATGCTCTGAAACCCATGGCGCGGATCGCGGGCTTTGGGGTTTCCGGCTGTGATCCGGGGATCATGGGCATGGGGCCGGTCGAAAGCAGCCGCAAGGCAGTGGCCCGGGCCGGGCTGAAGATGGCCGATATTGACGTGGTCGAGATGAACGAGGCCTTTGCCAGCCAAGCTGAAGCCTGCCGTCGTTTGCTAGAGATCGACCCGGCCAAGCTGAACATCGACGGCGGCGCAATTGCTCTGGGCCATCCCTTGGGTGCCACCGGCGGGCGGCTGGTCGGCAAGGCGGCAGCCCTGTTGCAACGCGTGGGCGGGCGCTATGGCCTTGCGACCCAGTGCATCGGTGGTGGCATGGGAATTGCCATGGTTCTGGAGGCGCTGTGATGGCCAAATCCACAACCAGCATGGCCGTTGGCGTGGCCGAAACCGGCATTCGCCGGGCCATGGTGATCGGCGCGGGCTCGATGGGCGCAGGGATCGCGGCGCAGTTTACCAACGCCGGGGTGCCGGTGGACCTTTTGGACCTGACAGCCGAGGCTGCGCAGGCCGGGATTGACCGCCAGTTGAAGGCGGGCGGCTTCATGTCCCCCGACGCCGCCAAGCTGATCCGCGCCGGATCAACGGCCACCGACCTGCCGCGTGCTGCCGATGCCGACTGGATCATCGAGGTGATCATCGAGGATATTGCGGCCAAGCGCGACCTGTTCCAGCGGCTGGAATCCTGGCGCCGGGCGGGAACGCTGGTGACCTCGAATACCTCTACCCTCAGGCTGGCCGATCTGGTGCAGGGCATGGACCCTGCGGTTGCCCGCGATTTCGCCATAACGCATTTCTTCAACCCGCCCCGCTCGATGCCCTTGGTCGAAGTCGTGGCCAGTGCCGGGACTGCCGCGCAGCGGGTGCGGCGGCTGGCAGAGACGATCCTTGGCAAGACGGTGGTCGATTGCTTCGACACGCCGGGCTTCATCGCCAACCGGATCGGCTGCTACTGGATAGCGCTTGGCATTCTTGAGGCCGGACGGCTTGGCCTGACCATCGAGGAGGCCGAGGCTGTCAACATGGCGTTCGGTGTGCCTAAAAGCGGCGTTTTCGGTTGCCTCGACATCGTCGGGCTCGATCTGGTCCCGACAGTCTGGGGATCGCTGAAGCGGTCGCTTCCGGCGGGCGATGACCTGCACCGCTTTGACCTGACGACAGATGCGCTGATCGCCCGCATGGTGGCCGAAGGGCGCAACGGCCGGAAGACCAAGCAAGGCTTTTCCCGTCCGGTCGCCGGTGGCGGGTTCGAGACGACCGATCTGGTCACCGGCACCTACCGACCGGTTCAACCCGTAGCCGTCAAGGATCTGCCAGGCGGTGGCCGCGACCTGATTGCTCTGATCGAAGGCCAAGGCCGGATCAGCGCCTATGCCCGGAGCTTGCTGCTGAATCTGATCGCCTATGCCGCCGCGCATGGGTCCGAGATTGCCGCCGATGTCGGTGCAGTCGATCTGGCCATGCAACTGGGCTACGGCTGGAAGGAAGGCCCGTTCCGTATTGCCGATCGGTTGGGCCTGGATCGGGTGACCACCGGACTTTCGGCACTGGGCCAAGCTGTGCCTGCCCTTTTGGCCCGCGCCTTGGTTCTGGGTGGCTTCCATTCGCCCCAAGGTGCACTTTCCACGCGTGATCTGCGCCACGTCACCTCAGCCCTGACCGCGCCCAGCTTGCTGGATGCGGCCAAAGCCAAAGGCGCGCGGCTGTTCGGCAATGCCATGGCCGAGGTCTGGGATATGGGCAATGGTGTTGCCTGTTTCGAAGCCAAGTCCAAGATGAACTGCTTTGATCCCGGGGTCTTTGACTTGCTGGAAGATGTTCTGGTCAAGGGTCCAGGCCTGTTTCAGGCGCTGGTTCTGGGCAATGATCATCCGCGCGCCTTTTCGGTTGGGGCGGATCTGGGCTTTATTACCGGCATGATCGCCTCCGGTGGACTTGATGCCGTGGAACGTTATATCGAGCGCGGTCAGCATCTGTTCCTTGCCCTGAAACACTCGCCGTTTCCCGTGGTTGCGGCGGCGCATGGCTTTGCGCTGGGTGGCGGGTGTGAATTCACGCTGCACGCCGATGCCGTGGTTGCCCATGCCGAATTGTCGATGGCCTTGCCCGAGGTAACGGTTGGGTTGGTTCCGGCATGGGGCGGTTGCACCCAGCTGCTTTTGCGCTCGCAGCAGGATGGTGCTGCCAAAGGTCCGGTTGCAACGGCGCGGCCGGTTTTTGCCGCCATTCTTGCCGCTGAATTCAGCAACTCCGCCGCTGACGCCAAAGCCAAGGGCTATCTGCGCGCCACCGATGACATCGTGATGCACCGCGCAGGCCTGCTGCCTGCCGCCAAGGCGCGCGCGCTGGCGCTGACCGACGGCTACAAACCGCCCGAACCCGCGTTCATTCAGGTTGCGGGCCCCTCGGGCAAGTCTGGACTGATGGTTGAGATCACCGCCCGCGCGGCAGCCGGCGGGGCGACAGACACCGATGTGGCGATGGCCGAAACCCTGGCCGAAGTGTTGACCGGCGGTCCATCGGGCGACCCGATGCGCCCGATGGACGAAGCGGCAATGATGGCGCTGGAGCGCGGGGCCCTGGTGGAACTGGCAAAACGCCCAACCACCCGCGCGCGTATCGACCACATGCTGGCGACCGGCAAACCGCTGCGGAACTGATTGTTTCAAAGCGCTTTCCGAAAGCTGTGACAAGGTGTCCGGATAAAATGCGCGCAAGAACAAGGACCTAACGCGGTTGTTTGATTCTTGTCAAACGACCGCGTTAGGCCAGACCAGACCGCCCAGTTGCGCGCAAAGCTGGACCAATGCCACCCTTCGATGCCTTTGAAAACGATAAAGAAAGACCGGTTTTGGTTGACTTGCTCAAATTAATGTTAGACTGTCGGACAGAAGGACATACCCGCACTTGAAAGGAGTCCGCATGTCGCCCACCGCAGCCGCCGTGCAGGCGGACGAAATCCCCGTGCCCTTCGATGCCGAAGCCCTCAGACGGCATCTGAACCAAGCGCTGTCGATCCCGGGCGCGATCCAGATTAGCCCGGTTGGCGGCGGCCAGTCGAACCCGACGTTCTTTGTCACGCTGGGCAGCCGCGAACTGGTTCTGCGCAAGCGGCCGACCGGGCCACTGTTACCTTCGGCCCATGCCATCGACCGTGAGTTTCGCGTGCAAAAGGCTCTTCAGGGCACGGAGGTGCCGGTGCCACGCGTACTCCTTTACCATGCTGACCCAGCGCTGATCGGCACCGCTTTTTATGTGATGGACAGGATCGAGGGCCGCATTTTTCACGACAGTGCACTGCCCGGCGCCCCGCGCGAAGAACGCGCCGAGATGCAGCGCTCGCTCGCTCGGGTGCTCGCTAGCATTCACCGTATTGACATCCGCACCGTCGGCCTTGGCGATTTCGGCAAGCCGCGGGGGTTTTACGAACGCCAGTTGAACCGCTGGACGCACCAGTGGCGTCTGTCGCAAACCACGCCCATCCCGGATGTTGACCGGCTGTGCAACTGGCTGCATGACCATCTGCCGACCGACGAACCGGCGCGGCTGGTGCACGGCGATTTCCGCGTCGGCAACATGATCTTTCACCCCACCGAACCGCGCATTATCGCCGTTCTGGACTGGGAGCTTTCAACCCTTGGCCACCCGATTGCCGATCTTGCCCACAGCTGCATCTATTCGTGGGCGATGAAACCGCTGGAATATGGCGGCATCATGGGCTTGGACCTGCCGGCACTTGGCCTCCTGTCGCAGCGCGAGTTCACGCAAGCCTATTTCGACGCAATCGGTACTGTCCCGCGTCTGACTGGCTTTGACATCGCTTACGCGCTGTTCCGCAACGCCGTGATCTTTCAAGGCATCGCGGCGCGTGCCGCCGGCGGCAACGCCAATGCCGCAAATGCGGCCGAAGTGGGGGCGCTGGCCAAGGTTTTCGCCGCCCGCGGCCTTGCCATCGCCGAAGAGGGAGTTTGACCGATGGATTTCGCCTATCCAGACCACGTGCTGGCGCTGCGCGCCCGGCTACAGACCTTCATCGAAGCCCATGTCTGGCCCGCCACTGCGGCTTATGAGGCCGAAGTCGCCGCCCACCGCTATCCCGAGGCTCTGCTGGACGGGTTGAAGGCCAAAGCCAAAGCCGAGGGGCTATGGAACCTGTTCTTGCCTGCCCTGCACGACAGCGAACCCGGCACGAAGTTGACCAACCTGGAATACGCGCCTTTGGCCGAGATCATGGGCCGTCTGCCTTGGGCGTCCGAGGTTTTCAACTGCTCGGCCCCCGATACCGGCAATATGGAAATCCTGCACCTGTTCGCCACGCCCGAACAGCGCGAGCGTTGGCTTTTACCCTTGATGCACGGCGATATCCGATCGTCGGTCGGCATCACGGAACCGGGTGTTGCTTCTTCAGATCCGACCAATCTGGAATGCACCATCCGGCGCGAGGGTGACCAATACGTCATCAACGGCCGCAAATGGTTCAACACCGGCGCGCTGCATCCAAAATGGGCGTTCTGTCTGGTGATGGGGGTGACGAACCCCGACCCTGCGGCACCCAAGCACGCGCGGCATTCCTTTGTGATCGTACCCAAGGGCACGCCGGGCTTTCGCGTGGTGCGCGATGTGCCGATCCTGTTCCATCACGCGCCAGACGGCCATTGCGAGTTGGAATTCACCAATGTCCGTGTGCCGGTAGCTAACCTGTTGGGCGAGGAGAATGCCGGTTTTGCCATCGCGCAGGCGCGGCTGGGGCCGGGACGCATCCATCATTGCATGCGCACCATCGGCCAATGCGAATATGCACTGGAGTTGATGTGCGAACGGGCGCTGTCCCGCGTGACCTTCGGCAAGGCTTTGTCCGAGAACGCCAATATTCAGGACTGGATTGCCGAGGCCCGCATTGGGATTGACCAAGCCCGGCTCCTAAACCTTAAAGCCGCCTGGACGATGGACAAATTTGGCAACAAGGCCGCCCGGACCGAGGTATCTGCGATAAAGGTTGTGGCGGCACGGCTGCAAACCCGTGTCACCGATCTTGCGATGCAAGTCTTTGGCGCTGCAGGCCTGACGCCAGACACCCCACTGGCCTATCTGTACGTCTGGGGGCGCGCGCTGCGCTATATCGATGGGCCCGACGAGGTGCATCTGCGCGGCATTGCCCGGGAAGAGTTGAAGGCTGCGAAAAGCCGCCTCGCCGCAAAATGACCTCAGTTCTGGTCTCGGTTCGGGATGGCGTCGCGACCCTGACCCTGAACCGGCCCAAAAAGCTGAATGCGTTCCGACGCGAGGATTATGACACCCTGATCGCAGCATTGGATCAGGTCGAGGCGGACGACGCTGTCCGCGCCACGGTGTTGACCGGCGCTGGCCGAGGCTTCTGCGCTGGAACCGACCTGTCGGCGGGTTTCGATTTGCCGGTTGGCGGCGATCCCAGCACGGGCGAAGGTGTGCCGCCTGATTTGGGCGGGCGGGTAGCACTTAGGCTGTTCCGCTGCAGCAAACCGCTGATCGCTGCGGTGAACGGTGCTGCGATGGGGTTTGGCGCGTCATTGACCCTGCCCTGCGACTTTCGCATCGCGGCCACAACCGCGCGGTTCGGCTTTGTGTTTTCCCGCCGCGGCATTGCCGCGGATGCCTGTTCCAGTTGGTTCCTGCCCCGCGTTGTCGGCCTGCCCCGCGCCGTCGACTGGCTGTTGACGGGCCGCCAGTTCGAGGCTGACGAAGCCTTGGCAAGCGGCCTTGTTTCGCGGCTTTTGCCGGCAGAAGATCTGTTGTCGGCGGCGCAAGAGATCGGGCTTGACCTGGCGCTGAACTGTTCGCCGCTGTCACTGGCCCTGAACCGGCGTTTGGTCTGGCAGATGGCCGCAGCACCGCACCCCGAGCTTGCCCACCGCATGGAGTCGCGCGCCATGGTCGCAGCCTTGCTTGGCCCCGATCCGGCAGAAGGTATTGAGGCTTATCGAAACCGCCGCCTGCCCCGGTTTACCACCATTGCCAAAGGCGCGACAGTCCTCGACGATTAGCCCTTGCGGTGCGGCCTGATCTTGAAACCCATCGGCAGTTTGGCCACTTGCCAGCCGCGCCGAAGGTCGTCGATGTGACGTGCCATCCACAATTCGGCATGAGCTGTATCGCCCCGCGCTATACCGGCGACGATTTCGCCATGGGCTTCCAGTTGGCGCTTACCAGCCTGTGGCAACTGTGTCTCGATCTGTTCAAAGGCGGGATACAGCAACTGGCCCACCGGCCCCCGGCTCATCAGCAAGGCCGAGTTTCCAGCAGCGGCAGCGACCAGCCCGTGGAAGGCCAAATCGGTTTCGCCGGTCAGCTTTTTACCAGCAACCTCGGCCCGGATTTGTTCGACATTGGACTGAAGCGCCGCCACGTGCTGGTCGCTACGCCGTTCGGCGGCCAAACGCGCCGCCAAGGGTTCCAGCACGCGGCACACCTCCCAAAGCTCGCCAAAGGTAACTTCGGACAGCAGCAGCGTGTCCGTGGTGCGCGGTGTCACCTGAGACGGATCGGGCACTGATACATATAGCCGTTTGCGGCCTTCGCGGCTTACCAGCCCGTCGGCCTCAAGCTGGCGGATCCCCTCTCGCACCGTCGAACGGTTGACACCCAACCGTTCGGCCAATGAAATTTCGGACGGAAAAGGATCGCCTGGCTTCAAACTGCCGGAAAGGATCAGCTTGCGCAGTTCTTGGCTGACCAGCTGATAAGCCGGCGGTGCCGAGAGCCGTCCGAGGGCATCAATCATCCCGTATCACCCGTTTCAAGACCAATCTGCCCTGCTCCTTGCCTTAGCCTTGCGCCAGTTCACGCAGGACATTCTTGAGAACCTTGCCATTCGCGTTTCGCGCCAAGGGCCCGCTGGTGATTGTCACTTTGTCCGGCACTTTATAGTCCGACAAGCGTTCAAGACAGAAGGCCCGGATTTCCCCTGCTGTCAACGGCTTGCCATCCGTCCAAATAAAGGCATGGGTCTTTTCGCCCAGAACAGGATCGGGGCGGCTGACCAGCGCAACTTCGACAACGGCCTCGTGATGCATGATCGTGTTCTCGACTTCGATGCAGTAGATCTTGAAGCCACCCCGGTTGATCATGTCCTTCTTGCGGTCCAACACCCGGACAAACCCATCCGCATCTTTCGAGCCGATATCACCTGATACCCAATAGCCCATGGTAAAGCCCTTTGCGGTGCCCTCGGGATTGTCCCAATAGGCCGGAACTACCATCGGACCACCGATCAAAAGTTCGCCCTTTTCGCCAGGTGCCACCTCGCACCCCGCGTCATCGACGACGACGATGTCGGCCAGCGGCAGCACCTTGCCCACGGTATCGGCATGGGTGTGGATAGCACCCTTGGGCAGAAGCGTGACCGGAGATGTGGTTTCGGTCGAACCGTAGACGTTGTGCAGCGTCAGGTTCGGCAGTTCCTCGGCCAGCTTTTCGATCGTCGCCTGTGCCATCGGCGCGCCGCCAAAACCCGCGACGCGCCAAGTCTTCAGGTCAAACTTGCGGAAATCGGGGTCCAAGAGGCAAAGGTTGTACATCGCGGGAACCATTAACGTGTAATTGATCCGCTCTGCTTCGGCCAGCTCCAGAAAATGTCGCGCCTTGAAGGCCCGCATGATGACCGTGGTTCCGCCCACATGGAACGTCGTCAGGAGTATCGCCACGATCCCGGTCACATGGCTGGCCGGCACCGACAGAACCGCGATATCGCCGCCTTGCAGATCAAAACCCCAAATGTAATGGATCACCGAATGGATGGTTGAAACATGGGTCAGCATCGCCCCCTTGGGCCGGCCCGTGGTGCCCGAAGTATACAGCAGACACAGCGTGTCCTCCTGCGCCATGGCGGGGAACTCTGGCAGTGGACCGTCGGCCAGAAGGGCGTCATAGGGTTCACCACCCGGCACGACGCTCGCATCGCCCACCACAAAAGTGGCACGGACTGTCGGAGCTTCAGCGGAAGGCGGCAAGTTGACGCCATGCTCAGCATCGACAATCACCGCCGCCGCCGAACACTGGTTCAGCACAAAGGCCACTTCGGGGCGTTTCTGACGGATGTTCATCGGAACCGAGATCATACCCATCCGCGCGGCAGCCATGAAGGCCACCACGAATTCGATTTCATTCCCGATCAGAAGCGCCAGACGCTCGCCTTTCTGAAAGCCCCGGCGCACCAGCGTCGCGGCCATGCGGGTAATGTCGGCATCCAATGCGGCGTAGCTGATCCGACGGTCGCCATCGACCAGCGCCACTCGGGGACCGTTGGCAGCCACGGCCGCGCGGAACATGGCGTCGATCGTCGCCGGACGATCAGCAAAACAATCCACGATGCGAGAGCCGTAAAGAACTTCGTGGCGGGTGGCAGGCAGCGCGCGCATGGGGTTCCTCCGCATTGACCGCTATGGTGTGGCGGCCGGGAAATTAAAGGGTGACGACGACCTTGCCGATGACCGAACGGGACGCCAGCAGGCCGATGGCAACGGCCGCCTGTTCCAGGGGCAGGCGGCAGTGAATGACCGGGCGGATCACGCCCTTGAGATAAAGCTCCAGCAGCTCGGCCACCGCGCGCGCATGCGCTTCGGGGTTATGCTCGATATGGCTGCCCCAGAACACACCGCGCAGATCGCACTCCTTCAAGAGCGGCAAGTTCAGCGGGATCTGCGGAATGCCCGCAGGAAAACCCACGATCAGATAGCGTCCACCACGGGCAATCGCGCGCAACGCGGGCTCGGCATAGCTGCCGCCGACCGGGTCATAGATCACATCCGGGCCAACGCCGTCGCACGCTGCCTTGATCCTTGCTGAAAGGTCTTTTTGCGCGGCGCGGTCCAGATCGCCTTGCGGGTAAAGCAGACTCAGGTCCGCACCCAGCGCACGGGCCGTTGCAAGCTTGTCTTCCGACGAAGCCGCCGCAATCACCTTCGCACCAAGGGCATGACCCAGTTCGACCGCCGCAAGCCCGACCCCACCGCCGGCGCCCAGCACCAGCAGCCGTTCCTGCGCCGCCAGCCCCGCGCGATCTTTCAGCGCATGGTAGGAGGTGCCGTAAGTCAGCAGAAACGCCGCAGCTTCGTCCATCGGCATGGCATCAGGAATGACAAAGCATTTCTGTGCGGCGGTGACGACATATTCCGCCATCCCGCCCCAGCCCAACACGGCCATCACCCGGTCACCCGGCTTCAGCGTGGTCACACCCGGACCTAAGGCGTCGACCACGCCCGAAACCTCAGCCCCCGGCGAAAACGGGCGGGCGGGGCGATATTGATAGCGGTCCGAGATAATCAAAAGGTCGGGGTAATTGACCCCCACCGCCTGAACTTTAAGCCGAACCTCGCCCGCACCGGGTTCGGGACGTGGAACTTCGCGCAGCTCCAGCGTTTCGGTCCCGCCGGCCACGATACTCTGAATGGCTCGCATCGCTTTCGTCATTCTGTTCCCTTCCGGCAAAGGCCAAGCCTTCACCTGTCCCGGTGCCGCGCTGCCGCTTGGCCCGGGATTGATTCTCAGTCTTTCGTCATCTGGTTCGGGTCAGCGGCTGTGGAAGGCCACCTCGCCATTATCAATCACCATCCGCGGTCCGACCCGGGCGCGGAAGGCAAGGCCATCCAAGGTCTGCCAAAGTGCCAGATCCAAGGTCTCGCCGGGAAAGACCGGGGCTACAAAGCGACAGTCCATCAGGCGAAACACTCGGTCAGGCGCATCACGCATGATCATCCGCGCGACATGCCCATAGGTTGAAAGACCGTGCAGGACAGGACGGTCAAGGCCTGCGGCACGCGCGAAGGCCGGGTCGATGTGCAAGGGGTTGTCATCGCCCATCAGCCGGTAAATCGCCGCCGCTCGGGGCGAGGTAGCAAGACGCACCACCCGGTCCGGAGCGCGGTCAGGGACAGGTGCTGGCACCGGGACCGGGCCGCCGCTGCTGCCGATGCCGCCGTCGCCCCGGCAAAAGGCCCGCTGGGTTACGGTCGCCAGAAGCCGCCCGTCCGCCACGTCGCGGATCTCGCGCGTGGATACCACCAGCGCGCCCCGACCCTCGCCCTTGTCATGGATCGCCGTGATCCGGGCGGTGGCGCGGACATGCCCCTCGACCGGCAAATGACCCGCAAGTTCAATCCGCTCGGAGCCATGCAGGGTGCGCAAGCCGTCCAGTTCAATCTCGGTCCTTGCATACCAGTTCCCCGGATAGGCCAGAACGCTGGCCATGCTCGGCATCGCGATCAGGCCGGATTCGTAGACCAGATCCAGATCCTCGGCCCCCGCCCCACAGCCCAAGGCGTAAAGGATGGTGTCGCGGGTCGTGTACTGATGCTCCACGATCGGGAACACATGCGAGATGAGACGGTCATGCCGTGACATGATCTGCCTCCGGGCGAACCGGAACACCCTCGATCCAAGTCCCCACCACTTCGGGGGCCGCACCCACAGGACAAAGGGGCGATCGGTCAAGGACGGTGAAATCGGCATAAGCGCCTACGCGCAATTGTCCGGCGATATTGGCCAGCCCGGCCAGCCTTGCCGCGTCACGCGTCAGGGTCGCCAGACGGGCCAGAACCACATCCCGGGGGCCGGTCAGCAGGACGGCGGGGTT
>JAYTQA010000152.1:0-1652 GCA_043746955.1 bacterium
GCGCGCCACAAACGCCTGGCCGAGGCGCAGGTCAGGCTGGCAGAGGCCGACGCCGCCCTGACGCTTGCCCTGACCGCGCGGGATGCGGCAGAGCCTGACCGCCTGCATCTGGCCAGCCTTGACCGCGCCGAACCGCTGCGCCTGCCGTTCGAGGCCGTGCATCAGGCCGTGGCCGCCCGGGACCGCGCGGCAGAGGCCGCCGCACAGGCCGAAACCCTGCACCGGCACGCCCAGACCCGCGCACTTTCGCTGCGCGGCGAAGCCTGCGCTTCGGGTGCGGCCCTTGCGGCCTCAGAGGCCGAATTCAAGGCGCTCGGCCCGATCTGGACCATGGCCACCCAGCTTGACAGCCGGGTGTTGGACGCCACGGCCGAGGCCACCCTGGCTGCTGCGACCGCCACTTCCGCAGGCCTTGTGCGGGACCGGGCTCAGGCAAATCTTGCCGGATTGCAGCAGCAAGGCCGCGACATCGCCACAGGTCTGGATGCAGCGATGCTGCACCTTGCGGGCCTTGCGTCGCTGGCTCCGCTGGCCGAAGGCTGGACGCAGATTGCCCGCGACCTGACCGAACGCGACACTGAACACCGGACCCGGCTTGCAGCCCTTGACCGGGCGTTGGCGCTTCACGCCCGGGCCGAAGACCTGCGCCGGCAGGGTGAGGCGTTTGACAGCGCCGATGCGGTTGACCGCGAGGCGCGGCTGGGGTTGGCCGAAAAACTTCAGTCCCTGACCACGGGCATCGCCGCATTGGAGGCTGGCGATCCGCAGGCGACGCTGACGGGCCTTGCAAGGCTGGCCGAAATGCTGGGGCGTCTGGACCGCAGCCGAAGCGAGCTGTCGGACGCGCTCACCGCCGTGCAGAACGCCGATGCGGCCCAAGCCCGCGCCACGGCAGATCAACTGGCGGCACAGGTTTCCATCGCGCGGGCCCAGACCGCTTTGTATCAGGCCGAGGCCGGTGCTGCGGCCCTGACCGCCCCGGCGGCCGAGGCGGGTCTTGCGGTGTCCGAACAGGCCCGCGCCCTGCGCCTGCATCTGCACCCCGGCACCCCCTGCCCGGTCTGTGGCGCCACCGACCATGTGGCACCTTCGGATGCAGCCTTGGACCGACTGGCCGCGATGTTGCGCGTTGATCTCGCCACCGAGCAGGCCAAGGCGAAAGCCGCCCGGGATCAGATGACCCAAAGTCAGGGCCATGCCGCCGCTGCGGCTGCACAGGCATCCCAAGCCCGCCAGTCCGGCCAAACCCAAGCGGACCGCGCCGCAAGTGCCCGCGCGCTTTGGGCCGCGACCTTGCTGGAAGCCCGCGCCACCCCCCTGTGCCCCGCCCTGCCCGACCCGCCCAAAACCGCCGCCGCAGACCTTGTGGCAGACCTCGCCGCAGCCACTGCCGCAGCCTTGTCCCAGGCGATCCGCTGGGCAGACCTTGCCAAGGCCCGGACGCTGGTCGCCTTGTCTGATCTTGCCGCTCTGCGCCGCGACAAGGACGCGGGCGAGGCCCGGCGCAACCTGCTGACCACAGCCCTCGAAACCCGCCAGACCGCGCGGCGCGACCTTGCAACCCAATTGGCGCAAACCGCGCAAGACCACGCCTTGGCACAGCAAAGTGCGGCAACGGCCTTGCAGCGCAGGACCGATCTTGACGCGACCTT
>JAYTQA010000153.1:0-4468 GCA_043746955.1 bacterium
GTCCGCCAAGGCTTTGGTCAGATGGGCTACGACCTCGTCGATTCGGGCGTCAGAAATCAGCGCGGTACGAATCGGTTTTCGCCCGGCCGGTTTTTCGTCCAGCAGCGACACATCCATATCGCCGTAACTTGCCAGCGCCAAACTGCGCGGGATCGGGGTGGCGGTCATCACCAGCACGTCTGCGGCCTGACCCTTGGCCCCGAGTTCCATCCGCTGCACCACGCCAAAGCGGTGCTGCTCGTCAACCACCGCGAGCCTAAGATCATGGAAAACCACGTCTTTTTGAAACACCGCGTGGGTTCCGACCAGAATATCAATCCCGCCGGTGGCCAGATCGGCCAGCTTGCCGGCACGGTCTGACCCCTTGTCGCGCCCGGACAACATCTCCAGCCGGACGCCTGCACTGGCGGCCAACGGCTGCAAGCCCTCCAGATGTTGCCGCGCCAGAATCTCGGTTGGGGCCATCATCACGCCCTGCCCGCCCGCCTCGACCGCGATCAACAGGGCAAGGAACGCCACCAGCGTCTTGCCCGACCCGACATCGCCTTGCAAAAGCCGGTTCATCCGCAAGGGCGAGCCCATGTCGGAAGCAATCTCTGCAATGGTGCGCCGCTGGGCATCAGTTGGCTGAAAAGGCAGCGACTCCAAGACCTTGCGCTGCAAACTGCCATCGCCGGTGCTGGCCCGCCCCTTGCCCTTGCGCAAGACAGCGCGGGCAAGCGACAAGGTCAACTGATGGGCAAAAAGCTCGTCATAGGCCAGCCGTGCGCGGGCCGGCGCGTCTGGGACAAGGTCGTTCAGGCCTTGCGGGGCATGCACGGCCGCGAGGGCTGCGCGCCAATCGGGCCAGCCCTCGCGCGCCTTTAGCGGGCCGTCGATCCATTCGGCGAGGTCGGGCGTGCGCGCCATGGCCGCGCTGATCCCCTTGGTTATCTGCTTTTGGGTGACCCCGCCGGTCAGCGGATAGACCGGCTCGAACGCGGGCAAGCTCGCCGCCTCCTCGACGCGCAGGACGTGATCTGGGTGGACCATTTGGCCAACCCCATCAAATATCTCGATTTTTCCAGAGACGATCCGGCGCTGACCGGTCGGCAGCAGTTCGCGCAGATACTCGGCACGGGCGTGAAAGAACACCAGTTGAAACTCCACCGCCGCATCGCGCACCGTCACGCGGTAGGGCCGCCCCTTCTGATGCGCCGGAAAATGCAGGCCGACCTCGACCTCAACCGTCACGGTCGCGGGGGCCACCACGTCGCGAATCGAGGCTTTGCGGCTGCGGTCCACCCCGGAATGCGGCAAAAGAAACAGGAAATCCTTCGGCCGTTCGACGCCCAATGGGGCCAAAGCCTTGGCGGTTTTCGGCCCGATCCCCTCCAGCGTGTCAAGGGCGGCAAACAGCGGGAAAAGAATTTCGGGACGCGTCATGCAAGCCCTGCGAGGGCGATCCAGGCGGCCTCGTCGATCAGTTTCACGCCCAAACGTTCGGCGTCTTTCGCCTTCGATCCGGCACCCGGGCCGGCAATCACCAGATCCGTCTTGGCGCTGACCGATCCTGCCACCTTGGCCCCCATCGCCTCGGCGCGCGCCTTGGCTTCCGCCCGGCTCATCTTTTCCAAAGTGCCGGTGAAGACTAGGGTTTTTCCAGCGATTTCAGAGATTAAGGTGGCGCGGGCAGCCACCGGCTGGACGTCAAGCTGGGTCACCAAAGCATCAATCGCGGCGCGTTCGGCGGGGTTGCGAAAGGCATCGATCAGGCTTTGCGCCAGAACCTCGCCCACGCCGTCAGCCGACAAAAGGTCATCCCATTCCGGCGTGCCCGGCGCAGCCTCGGTGATGGCTGCCGCAAAGGCCGGCCAAGTGCCATAGTGGCGCGCGATAATCCCAGAGGCCACCTCGCCCACATGCCGGATCCCCAAAGCAAAGATCAGCCGGTCAAGCGGAATGGTGCGCCGCGCCGCGATGGCGGTGAACAGGTTAACCACCGAGGTTTCGCCAAACCCGTCCCGATTCTTTAGCTTTTTCAATGGGCTGGCGGCGTCTCTTAAAGCGAGCGTGAAGATGTCGGCGGGTTGTTTGACCGGCAGGTCGGGGTCGTTGAAAAACATCTCGACCTGTTTGGCGCCCAGACCTTCGATGTCGAAGGCGGCGCGGCTGACAAAATGCTTCAACCTTTCGACACCTTGCGCCGGGCAGATCAGACCGCCGGTGCAGCGGCGCACCGAATCGCCCGGCTCGCGGTGGGCGGGGCTGTGGCATTCGGGGCAAAGGTCCGGGAAAACATAGGGTTGCGCGCCCGAGTTGCGTTGGCTCAGGTCGACATCGGCAACTTTGGGGATCACATCGCCCGCGCGGTAGACCTGCACCCAGTCGCCGACCCGGATATCTTTACCCTCGCGGATCGGGTTGCCTTTCGAATCACGACCGGCGATGTAATCTTCATTGTGCAGCGTGGCGTTGGACACCACCACACCGCCCACCGTCACCGGCACCAAACGCGCGACCGGCGAGATTGCCCCGGTGCGACCGACCTGCAGGTCAATCGCCAACAGCCGGGTCCAGGCCAGTTCCGCCGGGAATTTATGCGCAATCGCCCAGCGGGGGGTGGACGAGCGAAACCCGAGCCGTTCCTGCAGGGTCAGGTCGTTGACCTTGTAGACGACGCCATCAATGTCATAGCCAAGTGTGGCGCGCCGCACCTCGATCTTGCGGTATTCGGCGATCAGATCAGCGGGAGTTTCGCAGAGGGTGGTTAGGGGATTTATCTTGAATCCCAAGGATTTAAAGCGCGACATTGATGTGAATTGGGTGGGACCGAGCGGGTCCGACAACTGCCCCCAGGCATAGGCGAAAAACCTCAAAGGCCGGGCGGCGGTGATCGTGGCATCCAGTTGGCGCAGCGACCCTGCGGCGGCATTGCGCGGGTTGGCGAAGGTTTTTTCGCCGTTTTCCGCCTGCCGCGCGTTCAGGGCGGCGAAATCGGCGTGGGACATATAAACCTCGCCCCGGACCTCCATCACCTGGGGTGCGCCGTTCACCTGCTGAGGAATGTCGGCGATCGTGCGGGCGTTTTCCAGCACGTCTTCGCCGACCTCGCCATCGCCACGGGTGGCGGCCTGCACCAGTTTGCCAGCCTCGTAGCGCAGGTTCAGCGACAGGCCGTCAATCTTGGGCTCCGCGGTGTAGGTCACCTCGGCTATGCCGAGGAACCGCTTCACCCTTGCGTCGAAATCGACCACTTCCGTTTCGGCGAAGGCATTCTCCAGGCTCAGCATTCGCACCCGATGGGGCACTTTGCCGAAGCCCGCGGCAACCGCAGCGCCGACCTGATCCGACGGGGTGTCGGCCCGCCTCAACTGCGAAAACCGCGCCTCGATGGCCAAGTTACGGCGTTTGAGCGCGTCATAATCGGCGTCCGAAATCTCGGGCGCGTCCCGCGTGTGATAGGCGGTGTTGGCGGCGCCCAGACTTTCGGCCAAGCGCGCAAGTTCGGCGCGGGCTTCGGCTTCGGTCAGATCCGCCACCAGCTTTTCCATCACCTGCCCCCCGGTTCGCGGACAGGGTACGGGGGGGCCGCGCGGAATTCCAGCCTAAGCTGCCTGTAGTGTGCGGCCTCAGGCGCTGGCAGCCAGCCGGGGCACATCCACCACGTTGGGTTCGCGCAGCACATAGCCGCGGCCCCAGACGGTTTCGATGTAGTTCTGCCCGCCCGTCGCCTCTGCCAGCTTTTTGCGCAGCTTGCAGATGAACACGTCGATGATCTTCAACTCCGGCTCGTCCATGCCGCCATAAAGATGGTTCAGGAACATCTCTTTGGTCAGCGTGGTACCTTTGCGCAGGCTCAACAACTCCAGCATCTGGTATTCTTTGCCGGTCAGATGCACCGCCGCACCATCGACATCGACGGTTTTGGCATCAAGGTTGACACAGAACTTGCCGGTTTTGATCAGCGATTGCGAATGACCTTTGGATCGCCGGATGATGGCATGGATGCGCGCCACCAGCTCCTCCCGGTGAAACGGTTTGGTCAGGTAGTCATCCGCGCCAAAGCCGAAGCCCTTGATTTTGCTTTCGGTATCGTCCGACCCCGACAGAATCAGGATCGGCGTATCAATCCTGGCGAGGCGCAACTGGCGCAGAACCTCGTGTCCCGACATGTCGGGCAGGTTCAGATCCAGCAGGATCAGATCGTAATCATAAAGTTTCGCCAGATCGATGCCGTCTTCACCAAGATCGGTGCAATAGACGTTCAGATTGGCATGGGTCAGCATCAATTCGATGCTGCGCGAGGTCGTCGGGTCGTCTTCCACCAGCAGAATTCGCATCTTTCTAAGCTCCGTATCGGCCCTTGTTCGTTAACGACTTTGGCGACCAATGGTTAACCGACCGTTACTCTGCCAGAACGCGATACAAAAACAACTTAAAGTTGTCGATATTTCTGGATTGTGGTGACGCGCAGCGCCTTTTCACC
>JAYTQA010000154.1:0-4461 GCA_043746955.1 bacterium
CTTCCGGGCACCTCGATTTTTTCAAGTTTTCAGCGCCGTTCCTCGGCGCGACCGGTTTGAAGTTGGCCGGAGACCGCTGACTGGCGGGCTGTTAGGTGGTTTTGTGTCTGTCACCTGGCCCTTCGCGCTCGATCCGCGCCGGTTCGCTTCCTGATTAGCACTTCCGATCGCCGGTGTTTCATACCGGGCACGGGTTGAGACGGCCCAGTTGGCCCAGGCGGCGCATGTTGTAGGCGAGGTTCTTCATCCCGATCTTGGCCTTGGCCCGCGCCAGGCCGATGGTTCGCACAAGGGTGCCGCCCATGTCATTGGCCTGCGCGCCAAAGATATGCTCGACCCGAACCCGCACGGTGGATTTGGTCCGGTTACTGCTTTGGGCCCGCTCGGTCAGCGGCTTGCCCCGCTTGCCCTTGCGGTGAATGTGACTGGTCAGCTTCCTGGCCTTCAGCGCCGTCTCGATCTCGGCCGACCTATAGGCGGCGTCGGCCCAGACCCCGGAACCGGTGTTGCCCCGCGTCAGCAGCGCGTCCACCATCTGGCTGTCGTGCACGGCGGCATCGGTGACGTGATATCGCCGGATCAGCTTGTGCGTGCGATCCACATTGACGTGGTTCTTGTAGCCGTAATGGGTTTTTCCGTGCTTCTTGGTCCAACGGGCATCAACGTCTTTCTGGGACTGCTTAGCAGGCTTGTCTGCCCAGCCATCCGGCGTCTCGCCCGCCTTGATCGCCACGTTTTCCTCGCGCTTGTTGTGGTTGCGCGGCACCGGCACGATGGACGCATCCAGAATCTGCCCTCCCCGCGCTATATAACCCCGCCGCATAACCCCGCCGCGCCAGATGCCCATCGAAGAGCCCGAACAACTCCTCCATCTTGCCCGCCTGCGCCAGCGCCTCGCGATACAGCCACACCGTCTTTGCATCGGGCACCCGATCCCCAAGGCCCAGCCCAAGAAACCGCATGAAAGAAAGCCGGTCGCGAACCTGATACCCGATCTGGTCATCAGACAGGTTGTAGAGCGCGCTCAGAACCAGCGTCTTGAACATCAGAACCGCGTCGGTAGGCTTGCGTCCAGCGCGGGATTTGCGGTCCTCATCCGGCTTGCGCCAGACCCGCTCCAGCATAGGCCGAAACTCTTCCCAAGGCACCACGGCATTGATCTCGACCAACGGATCCTTCTTCGCATCAAGGCTTGCGTAACGATCTGAAAAATCAAAGAAACCCATTTGCGGCACGACAACCAGCCTCCGTTCAATGCTCGCCGTATATCTACACTGCCGTCAGATCAGGTGGAATTTTTCGAGGTGCCCTTAAGATTGTGCCCGAATTTCGGAGGGGTAGCTCAGGCGACCGTTATCCCTCTAAACCGGTATTCCGAGCGGGGGGCGAAACCCTTGTGTCTGCCAGTCTGCCGAACCTCAATTTCCACCCCGTGGCCATGGACTACAAACCCCTGCCCGGTGACACCGCAGAGCCGGTTTGTGTGTTCCATTGGCTGGAAGGGAACGACTGCTGGCGTTGCCAAACGCGCATTTTTAACTTTCCACCACTTCGTTGCCTAACTAAGTTTTTCCATAACGGCGGGGGAAGAATCATGGGCAAGTTGCGGGTTGCAGCATTCAGCATTTCACTTGACGGTTACGCCGCCGGGCCGAGGCAGGATTTGGCCAATCCCATGGGCCAAGGCGGGATGGCGCTGCACAGCTGGGTATTCAAGACCCATTCTTTTCAGGACACCCACGGGCAGGCCGGCAGCGGTGTCGGCGGGGTGGACAATGATTTCGCCACCCGCGCCATGGATAATCTTGGCGCCTGGATTCTTGGGCGCAACATGTTCGGGCCGGTGCGCGGGCCATGGCCAGATGACAGTTGGCGCGGGTGGTGGGGCGAAAATCCGCCCTATCATGTGCCGGTCTATGTGCTGACGCATCACCCCAAACCCGATCTGGTGATGGACGGCGACAACACATTCCACTTCATCACCAGCGGGATTCATGAGGCTTTGCGACTGGCTCGTGCGGCGGCGGGGGACAAAGATGTTCGGATTGGCGGCGGGGCGCAGACCGTCCGCGAGTACCTTCGGGCCGGGTTAATTGACGAGATGCACCTGGCCGTCTCACCGGTTCTGCTGGGCAAGGGCGAGGCATTGCTGGCCGGGCTGGACCTGCCAGCCTTGGGCTACAGGGTCAGTGCGGTGCAGCAGGGCGAAGGGGCTAGCCATGTGCTGATCGCCCGCGGGCCTTGAATTCGCCGGTTCAACCGCGTATCTGCGCCCAAACCCCAACAGGCGGACTTATTATGGCCACGACCAACCCGATCCAGTTCATCCAACAGGTGCGATCAGAGGTGGCCAAGGTGGTATGGCCGTCGCGCCGCGAAGTCATCCTGACAACGATCATGGTGTTTATCATGGCCGCCCTGACCGCCACGTTTTTCAGCTTGATCGACGTGCTGATCAAGTACAGCCTGACTTATGTCCTCAGCGCGTTTCATTGAAACCAACGGTCCGTTGACTGGACCATTGGCCGATTTTCCTTGAAATAATCGGGGTAGGGCGCTAACTCGCCGCAGGTTACCCGGACATTCGGCGCGCAGCGATTCGGCGGCGCGCTGTTTTTTGTTCATCGCGCGGACGCTCCGCGCAAAACGCAGGCGCCTCTGGCACAGACCGGGGCAAGAAAAGGTGGACGTGGCATGGCGAAGCGCTGGTATTCGGTTTCCGTTCTCTCGAACTTCGAGAAGAAAGTGGCCGAGCAAATCCGGACCGCCGTGACGGAAGCCGGTCTGCAAGACGAGATTGACGAAGTGCTGGTGCCGACCGAGGAAGTGATCGAGGTGCGGCGCGGCAAGAAGGTAACCTCGGAACGGCGCTTCATGCCCGGCTATGTCCTGGTGCGGATGGAGATGTCGAACAAGGGCTACCACCTGATTTCCTCGATCAATCGCGTCACAGGGTTCTTGGGGCCGCAAGGCAAGCCGATGCCGATGCGCGATGCCGAAGTGAACCAGATCCTGAACCGGGTCGAAGAGGGTGAGATCGCACCGCGCAATCTGATCCGCTACGACATTGGCGAAAAGGTCAAAGTCACCGACGGCCCGTTTGAAGGCTTCGATGGCATGGTCGAGGAAGTTGACGAGTCGCACAACCGACTGAAGGTGTCTGTCTCGATCTTCGGGCGGGCGACGCCAGTGGAATTGGAATTCACTCAGGTGTCGAAAGGCATGTGAGTGAACTGCGTGGGAGGCGAGCGCTACGCCCTTAACGCGGGGCAAGGTGACGGACCGAACCACTAAACCGCATCCCCAAGTCCAATCAAGGACGGATGCAGTGACAAAGGAGAGGCCAGATGGCCAAGAAGATTATCGGCAGCCTGAAGCTGCAAGTTAAGGCGGGGCAAGCCAACCCGTCCCCGCCGGTGGGCCCTGCTTTGGGTCAACGCGGGCTGAACATCATGGCCTTCGTGAAGGAATTCAACGCGAAGACCGCCGACGTGCCGCTCGGCACGCCGACCCCGGTGATCATCACTTATTATCAGGACAAGTCGTTCAGCCTGGAGTTTAAGACCGCTCCGGCGTCGTTCCTGCTCAAGCAAGCCGCCGGCCTGCCGCCAGTCGGCAAGCGCAACCGCGCCAAGGGTTCGGTCAAGCCGGGCCATGTCGTGGCGGGTTCCGTATCGGTCGCGCAAATCCGTAAGATCGCTGAAACCAAAATGAAAGACCTCAACGCCAATTCGGTCGAAGCCGCGATGAGCATCATCCTGGGTTCCGCCCGGTCCTGCGGCATCGAGATCAAGGGGTAGATCATGGCAAAGCTTGGAAAACGTACCCGCGTTTCGCGGGAAGCCTTCGTCGGCAAAAGCAATCTGGCCGTTGAAGCGGCTGTAGCCCTGATCAAGGGTGTTGCGACCGCAAAGTTTGACGAAACGCTGGAGATTGCCATGAACCTTGGCGTTGACCCCCGTCACGCGGACCAGATGGTCCGTGGCGTGGTGCAACTGCCGAACGGCACCGGCAAAATCGTCCGCGTTGCCGTGTTCGCCCGTGGTGCCAAGGCTGATGAAGCCAAGGCCGCTGGCGCGGACATTGTTGGTGCCGAAGACCTGATGGAAAGCATTCAGGCCGGCAAGATCGAATTCGACCGTTGCATTGCAACGCCGGACCTGATGCCGCTGGTCGGTCGTTTGGGTAAAATCCTCGGGCCGCGCAACCTGATGCCGAACCCGAAGGTTGGCACCGTGACGATGGACGTGAAGACCGCCGTCGCTGCCGCTAAGGGTGGTGAAGTGCAGTTCAAGGTCGAAAAAGCCGGGGTCATTCATGCCGGTATCGGCAAAGTGTCCTTCACCGATGAAAAGCTCGCGCAAAACGTCCGCGCGTTTGTCGAAGCTGTGACCCGCGCCAAGCCCGCCGGGGCCAAGGGCACCTACCTGAAAAAGGTGTCGCTGTCCTCGACGATGGGGC
>JAYTQA010000155.1:0-4456 GCA_043746955.1 bacterium
GCTGGGGTTCCTCATCATCAACAACTCCATCGCCTTCGTGCTGAACCGTGTGAACAAAGCCATTGCCCTCAAGGGCAGTCAGCTTCGGGCCTGAGGAGGGCAACATGACCACCATCGTGTCGCAAGCGAGTTTCGGACCGACGATGCGCCAGCGCTACTTTGGCCGTCCATTTGACGCGGCGGTCTCGGTTCTGGGCCTGATTTTTGCGGCCTGGGTCTTGTGGGGCCTTTTGCGCTGGGGCGTGTTGGGCGCAGTCTGGACCAGCCCGGACGGCACATCGGACGTTTGCCGCGGCATCAGCGGGGCCTGCTGGGCGGTAATCAACGTGCGCTGGCGGCTGATCCTGTTCGGCCTGTTCCCGTATGAGGAGCAATGGCGGTCCAGCTTCGCCTGCGTGGCCATCGTCGTCGTCGCCATCCTGTCTTGTGTTCCGGTGTTCTGGACTGCCTTGCGCCTTGGTCTTTTGTGGATTGCAGGATTTGCCGTGTTCTATACCCTGATGGCGGGCGGCTGGCTGGGGCTGGTGGCCGTGCCGCCCTCCCAGTGGGGCGGGCTGACGCTGACCGTGTTCATCTATGCGGCGGGGATGCTGATCGGGATGCCCACCGCCATCGTGCTGGCGCTGCTGCGGCGGTCAGAATTGCCGGTGGTGTCCAAGGTAACTGGCCTGCTGATCGACGGTATCCGCTCTCTCCCCCTGATCACCATCCTGTTCACTGCCGCTCTGATCCTGCCCTTTGTGCTGCCACCGTGGCTGATCGGCGACAAGATCTGGCGCGTGATCATCGGCTTTGCCCTGTTTTTTGCGGCTTATGAGGCGGAAAACATCCGATCGGGCATTCAGGCCCTGCCGTCTGGCCAAGAGGAAGCCGCCCGTGCGTTGGGCTTAAGCTATTGGCAACGCACCACCCGCATCATCCTGCCGCAGGCCTTCCGCAACGCCCTGCCGCCGACGATCAACCAGTTCGTCATCAGCTTCAAGGAAACCTCACTGATCGTGATCATCGGGTTCTTCGAGGTCATGGCCTCGGGTAAAGCCGCCTTTGGCTCGGGTGAATGGTCCTTCGCCTGGACCGAGGTCTATGTCTTCGTCGCTCTGATCTACTTTGTCTTCGTCTTCAGCCTGTCTCGCTACGGCGCCTATCTTGAGCGTCGGATGCGTGTCGGCCAGCATTAGGAACGCGTCATGACCGTCGCCATCACCATCGCCGCCATGAGCAAGTTTTATGGCACGTTTCAGGCGCTGAAGAACATCAACCTGACCGTGGCCAAGGGCGAAAGGATCGTGATCTGCGGGCCGTCCGGCTCTGGCAAATCCACCCTGATCCGCTGCATCAACCGGCTGGAAGAGCATCAGCAGGGGTCAATCAATGTGCTGGGCACCGAACTGGATGACAACGTCGGCCACATCGACCTGATCCGGCGTGAGGTTGGCATGGTCTTTCAGCACTTCAACCTGTTCCCGCATCTGACAGTGCTGGAAAACCTGACGCTGGCCCCGATGCTGGCGCGCAAGATTTCGCAGGCGCAGGCCGAAAAGACCGCGATGACCTATCTTGAACGGGTTCGCATCCCTGAACAGGCGCAGAAATTCCCCGGCGAACTATCGGGCGGCCAGCAGCAGCGCGTCGCCATTGCCCGCGCCCTGTGCATGGCACCGGAAATCTTGCTGTTCGACGAGCCGACCTCGGCGCTTGACCCCGAGATGATCTCGGAGGTGCTGGATGTCATGGTGGGGCTGGCCAAGGATGGCATGACGATGGTCTGTGTCACACACGAGATGGGCTTTGCCCGGCAAGTGGCCGACAGGGTAATCTTCATGGACAAGGGCGAAATCGTGGAAATGGCCCCGCCGGCGGAGTTCTTTGGCGCCCCGAAAAGCGAGCGGACGCAGAAATTCCTCAACCAGATACTTTCGCACTAGCTTGATGAGACCCGATATAACAAAATCCTTACAGGCAAGGCAGGTTTTCAAAATGTCTACGATGAATGACGCACTGGAAAGTCTGACGCCGATCGGGCGGTCCGATACGCTGGCCCAGAAGGTCCGCACCCAAATGAAGGAAGCCGTGATGTCCGGGCGCTTTGCCCCCGGCGAAAAGCTGACGATCCGCAGCATTGCCACGGCGCTTGAGGTCAGCCTGACCCCGGCGCGTGAGGCGCTTTATAATCTGGCATCGGAAGGCGTGCTGGAGATGCGGCCCAACGGGTCAGTCTATGTTCCAGAGCTGACGGTGGACCGCATCATCGAACTGACCAAGATCCGGGTTGCGCTGGAGAGTACAGCCTCACGTGAAGCGGTTCGACGGATGACCGATGCCGAAATTGCCAATGTAGCCGCCCTGAACGACGCGATCATCGCCAAGCATGACTCCAAGGAGTTCGGCCCGCTGATGGCGCTGAACTGGCAGTTCCACTTCGCCCTCTACCGTGCCAGCCAGATGGATATGCTGGTGCGGATGATCGAAAGTTGCTGGCTGATGACGGGGTCTTACCTCAACGTCCTGTATCCCAAGTTTGGCGAGGTCGGTGACGGCATTGCCAACCATCAGCAGATCGTGCGTGCGTTGGAGCGGCGGGATGCCGACCGGGTCGCGGCCGCCATCACCACCGATATCAATCTGGCCTCTGATGCGCTGATTGCTTTGATTGAACATCGCAACAAGGGCTGAGGTCTGCTTCGGCTTGCCCGAAATAATGATGTAACATGCAACAAAATCGGGTGGCTTGACCCGGAACGAAAGACAGCAAGACATGGCAAAGATCGAGGGTGACATGCGCGGCGTACACTGGGCCGTCACCAGCAAGGAAGCGGCCTTTGTCGAGGAACGCAGCACCCGCAAGCCCGACTATGACATTGCTGTTGTGGGCGGCGGCTACGCTGGCCTGTCCATCGCCCTGCATGCCGCCAAAGCTGGCCAATCCGTGGTGCTGCTGGAGGCCGGAACCATCGGCTGCGGCGCCTCTGGCCGCAATGGCGGGCTTGTAGTGCCGCACTTTCCGGGTGGAATGACGGCCGAGGATGCGGCGGCTCATGTCGGCAAAGACAAGGGCGAGCGGCTGGCCGAATTGGTCGCAGGCGGGCCGCAGTTCGTATTCGACCAGATCCGCGCGCTTGGCATCCAGTGTGACGCCGAACAAAACGGCTGGATTCAGCCCGCCCATTCGGAAAAGGCACTGGCCAAGGTACAGCGCGTCTACAAATCCTGGACCGCGCGCGGGATTGACGCCGAGTGGCTGGATGCCGCCGCCGTAGTGGAACGTACCGGCGCGCAAGGCTATATCGGCGGTTGGTATCGTAACGTCGGCGGCACAGTGAACCCCTATGCACTGGCCCTTGGTCTGGCTCGCGCCGCCGTCGCTGCAGGTGCCGATCTGCGCCAAGGGGCTGAGGTCATCTCCATCCGCCCCGATGGGACGGCGAAAATCCTCAAGTCCTCCAAGGGCGATGTGCGCGCCCGCAAGGTGGTCTTTGCGACCAACGGCTACACCTCCGGGCTTTATCCCGGCCTTGCCAAATCGGTAATTCCCGTCCTTCTGTATCACGGCTTCACCCGTCCCTTGACGCCAGAAGAACAGCGCAAGACTCTGCCCACGCGCCTGTGTTTCACCGATCTGCGCAAATCGGGCGGCTTTTCGCGCTATTCCGCCGACAACCGGATCATCATCGGCGGTGCCATCTTCCGCCCTTCGAACCACCGCAGCTATAGCGAGGCGCACAGCCGCCGCCGCGTGGCCGAGCTTTTCCCGCATCTGAAGAACATCCAGATCGACAGCTTCTGGGAAGGGACTTGCGCGCTGACCGAGGAATACCTGCCTGCCATCCAGCGGCTGGAGCGTGACGTTTACTCCGTCATCGGCTTTTCCACCCGTGGCGTCGCCTTGGCGCAGACGCTGGGCCGCGAGGTTGCAGGCTTCCTGTCCGAGACCAAGACCGAAGCCGAAATGTCGGTGCGGGTGGGCGATGTGCGCCCTATCCCGCAGCAACGGATCAAGACCTTCCTCGGCGGGTTTGCTTTCCCCGCCTACCAGATGCGCGACGCCTTACGGCTGACCTGAACCCTAGAAAGGGACAAACATGACACTTGAAGGCAAAACAGCCGTCGTCCTCGGCGGCAGCGGCGGCATTGGCAGCGCCTTGGTGCGGATGCTGACGGCGGCAGGCTGCAAAGTGCTGGCGGCTTCTGTCGACAGCGCTGAAAAGCTGGCGGCGCTGGCGACCGAAACGGGGGCAGAGTGCATCCACCTTGACGTGCGCGACCGCGCCGCCGTGATGGCGCGCCTGCAACCCTTGGCCCCCGATTTCCTGATCCTGGCCCACGGTGCCCTTGGCCGTACTGGCACGCTTTTCGATCAGCCCGAGGAAAGCGCGCAGCGGCTGGTCGATGTGAACATCCTTGGCATTCAGAACTGCCTGCAAGCCTGCGTGCCGTCGATGATTGCCCGCAACGATGG
>JAYTQA010000156.1:0-11722 GCA_043746955.1 bacterium
AAAGCCCGCACTCCTTAAAGCATGAGGCCGCCATGACCTACCATCCGAAATCCGACTTCCTGCGCGTGATGACCGAGCGCGGCTTTGTGGCCGATTGCACCGATTATCAGGCGCTGGACGGGGCGTTTGTGGCGGGGATCGTGCCGGGCTATATCGGCTTTGACGCCACCGCGAACAGCCTGCATGTCGGCTCCCTGATCCAGATCATGATGCTGCGTTGGCTGCAGAAATGCGGCGGCAAGCCGATCGTGCTGATGGGTGGTGGCACCACCAAGATCGGCGATCCGACGGGAAGGGCCGATGAACGCCCGTTGCTGACCAATGACATGATCGAGGCCAACATTGCCGGGATCAAACAGGCCTTCGCGCCCTATATCCGCTTTGGCGAGGCACCGGGCGACGCGGTTCTGGTCAACAATGCGGAATGGCTGGATGACCTCAACTACATCGGTTTCTTACGTGACATCGGGCGGCATTTCAGCGTCAACCGGATGCTGTCGTTTGACAGCGTGAAGTCGCGGCTCGACCGCGAGCAGTCGCTCAGCTTCCTCGAATTCAACTACATGATCCTGCAAGCCTATGATTTCCTTGAACTCAACCGGCGCTACGGCTGTTTGGTGCAGATGGGCGGGTCGGACCAGTGGGGCAACATTGTCAACGGTGTGGATCTGACCCGGCGGGTGGTGGAGGGGGAGGTTTTCGGCCTGACCTCGCCCCTGCTCACCACCTCAGATGGCCGCAAGATGGGCAAATCGCAGGGCGGCGCGGTGTGGCTGAATGCCGATATGCTCAAGCCCTACGAGTTCTGGCAGTTCTGGCGCAACACCACCGACGCCGATGTCGGCCGGTTCCTCAAGCTTTACACCGAACTGCCGGTGGCTGAGTGTGACCGGCTGGGCGCGCTGCAAGGGTCAGAGATCAACGTAGCCAAGATCAGCCTCGCCAATCTGGTGACCAGCCTGCTGCACGGGACGGAGGCTGCGGCTGCGGCCGAGGCTACCGCGCGCGCGGTGTTTGAGATGGGCGGTGTCGGCGATGATCTGCCGACCCTGACCCTCTCGCCCACCGAACTTGCCTCTGGCATCACGGTGGCGCAACTGTTCGTGCGCGCTGGCCTTGCCGCCACCGGCAAGGATGCCAAACGCCTGATCACCGAAGGCGGTGCGCGGCTGAATGACGAGGTGGTGCTCGACGCGGGCCAGCGGATCGGGGCCGGCGAACTGGCCGAACCGCTGAAGCTGACCGCAGGCAAGAAGCGCCATGCGCGGGTGGTTCTGGGCTGAACCCCGCAATCCAAAGCCGCTCGCGCCTTCACTTTGGCACAAATATCCTCGGGGTGCGTGCAGTTTGCTGCTTGAGCCACGAAGAAACTGCTAAGCGGGGGGGCAGACAGCCCCCCCAGCCGGGTCCGCCGAGCGCCTCGGTTCAGACTGGCCCCGTTCAGACTGGCCCCGTTCAGACGGGCCCCGTTCAGACTGGCCCCGCCTAGACTGGCCCCGTTCAGACTGGCGTGGGGTTGCGGTGAAAGCCGTGTTGGTGCCAGTAGGGATAGGCTTTGGGCCTGCGGCTGGCGGCATCGAGGCGCGCCAGTTGGTCGGGCGACAAGCTCCAGCCCAAGGCACCTAAATTGTCGCGCAGTTGGGATTCCTTACTGGCCCCAATGATCACAGTGGAAACCGTCGGACGTCCCAGCAACCAGTTCAGGGCAATCTGGGCGACAGTTTTGCCGATTTCCAAGGCGATGGCGTCCAGCACGTCCATCACGTTATAAAACACCTCATCGGACACTTGCGGGGCAGAATCCCCATCCTTCACGGCCCGCGCCGAAGCATCAATCGGTTGGCTGCGGCGGTATTTGCCGCCCAAGCGACCCCAGCCAAGCGGGCTCCACACCACAGCCCCCACGCCTTGGTCGAGGCCCAAGGGCATCAGTTCCCATTCGTAGTCGCGGCCCAACAGGGAATAATACGCTTGGTGGGCGACGTGGCGGTTGAGGCCGTATTTCTCGGACACCGCGAGCGACTTCATCAGGTGCCAGCCGGAGAAGTTCGAACAGCCGGTGTAGCGGATTTTACCTGCGGTCACGAGGTCATCCAAAACCCGCATCACCTCTTCCTGCGGGGTCAGCGCGTCAAAGCCGTGCAGTTGGAACAGGTCGATGTAATCGGTGCCAAGGCGTTTCAGCGCCGCGTCGACCGCGCGCAGTAAATGAAAACGCGAGGAGCCTGCGTTGTTCGCCCCCGGCTCAAACGGAAACGTGGCTTTGGTGGAGATAAGAACCTTGTCGCGGCGGCCCTGGATGGCCGCACCTAAAATCTCCTCGGCCGCACCGTCGGAATAGACATCGGCGCTGTCGAACATGGTCAGGCCTGCGTCAAGACAGATATCAACGAGGCGCATCGCCTCTGGCACGTCCGTCGCCCCCCAGTTCTTGAAGGACGGATTGCCCCCGGTGAACGTGGCGGTGCCCAGCGTCAGGGCGGGCACCATGAAGCCAGAGGTTCCAAGGCGGCGGTGTTCCATGATGGTCTCCAATGCTAAAATCCTGTTAAATAAACCAAAAGGCCCGCCTGGGTGCGGCGGGCCTCAAGGCTATTCCGAGGTTACGGCTGCACGGTCACTTTGGTCATCACATCGGGATCCTTGACCTCGCCATTCTGACCCTCGCCGCGTTTGAGCGCATCGACCACGTCCATCCCCGAAATCACCTTGCCGATCACGGTATACTGGCCGTTCAGGAAATCACCGGGCGCGAACATGATGAAGAACTGGCTGTTGGCGGAATTGGGGTCTTGCGACCGCGCCATCCCGACAATGCCGCGCTCAAACGGCACGGTGGAAAACTCCGACGGCAGATCGGCCATGCTCGAGCCGCCCATGCCGGCCATCGCGGTGTCGCCGCCCTTTTTGCCGTATTTCACATCGCCGGTCTGCGCCATGAACCCGTCGATCACCCGGTGAAACACCACGTTGTCATAGGCCCCGGCTTTGGCCAAAGCCACGATCTGGGCCACCGCCTTGGGCGCGATATCGGGGTTGAGGTCGATGACGATCTTGCCATTGGCCTTGCCTGACACCTCGATCACCAGGTTCGGGCCGGGGCCGTCGCCTTCGGCCCAGACCGGGGCTGTAAGCAGAATCAGGGCGGCGGCACCCAGAATTTTAGCGAACAGATTACGCAACATCGGCGGCCACCTTTACGCAGATCATCCGGTCGGGCTTGGCCGGCGGCTCGCCGCGGGTCAGGGCGTCGACATGCTCCATCCCCGACAACACCCGGCCATAGACGGTATATTGCTTGTTCAGGAAATGGTTGTCGGTGAAGTTGAAAAAGAACTGGCTGTTGGCGGAATTCGGGTTCGACGAGCGTGCCGCCCCGATCGTGCCCCGGTCATGCGGCAGGCCGGAGAACTCGGCGGCAACGTCGGGATACTTCGACCCGCCGGTGCCTGCGCGGCGCAGGTTGAAGTCCTTCTCCATATTGCCATTCTCGACATCGCCGGTCTGGGCCATGAAGCCTTCGATCACCCGGTGAAACGCCACATTGTCGTAAGCGCCTTCGCGGGCCAGTGTCTTCATCCGTTCGACATGCTTGGGGGCGATGTCGGCCAGAAGCGCAATCACCACATCGCCGCCTTTGAGGGTGACGATCAGGGTGTTCTCGGGGTCCGTGATTTCGGGCATGAGCCGATCCTTTTTTCTATGGTTCGGCGGCGAAACTAGCCGAAATCGGGCGGGAAGGCCAAGGGGCTGTGGTTGACCTTTCGGCCTATTGCGCGGAAACAGGGGCAAACGGGACAGGAGGCTGCGATGGCCTGGAAGACAATCGACGATGTGGCGCTGGCGGGCAAGACCGTGCTGACCCGGGTGGACATCAACGTGCCGATGGCGGGCGATGCGGTGACCGACACCACAAGGATCGACAAGATCAGGCCGACGGTCGAGGATATCATCGCGCGTGGCGGCCAGGTGGTGCTATTGGCGCATTTTGACCGGCCCAAGGGCAAGGTCGTGCCGTCGATGAGCCTTGGCCGGTTGCGCGGCGCGGTGGAGGCGAGTTTGGGCCGCCGGGTGGTGTTTGGGGCCGATTGTGTCGGTCAACTGGCGGAAGCGGCGATCAAGGCGGGCGGGCCGGGCGATGTGGTCTTGCTGGAAAACACCCGGTTTCATGCCGGTGAGGAGGCCAATGACCCAGGCTTTGCCGCTCAACTGGCGGCTTTGGGCGATATTTACCTGAATGATGCGTTTTCAGCCTCGCACCGCGCCCATGCCTCGACCGAAGCGCTGGCACGGCTGTTGCCTGCGGCGGCGGGCCGGTTGATGGAGGCGGAACTGCGCGCGTTGGAGGCGGCTTTGGGTGCCCCGGTCCGGCCAGTGGTGGCGGTGGTCGGCGGGGCCAAGGTATCCACCAAGCTGGAGCTCTTGGGCAATCTGGTGGCCAAGGTCGATCATCTGGTGATCGGCGGCGGCATGGCGAATACGTTCTTGGTGGCGCAGGGGGTGGAGGTCGGCAAGTCTCTGGCGGAGCGGGATATGGCCGCAACCGCGCTGGAAATTATCGCCAAGGCCAAGGCTGCGGGCTGCGTGATCCACCTGCCGGTTGATCTGGTGGTGGCGGGCGAATTCAAGGCCGGGGCGGCCAGCCGGGTTGTAGGGGTGAACGCTTGCCCGGCGGATCAGATGATTCTGGATGCGGGGCCCAAGACGGTGGCGGCGATCACCAAGGTGTTTGAGGCCTGCAAGACGCTGATCTGGAACGGACCTTTGGGGGCGTTCGAGATTGCACCGTTTGACGCGGCCACCAGTGCTGCGGCACGGGTTGCGGCCGGGTTGACCAAGGCGGGGAAATTGGTGTCGGTGGCGGGTGGCGGCGATACCGTCTCGGCATTGCACCAAGCCGGGGTGGCGGGCGATTTCACCTTTATCTCGACCGCAGGTGGCGCATTTCTGGAGTGGATGGAGGGCAAGGAATTGCCCGGCGTTGCGGCGTTGATCGGGTAAGTTTTGCCGCCGGGGGAGCCTCCGGCGGGGATATTTGGGGACAGAAAAGGGGGGGCGCCGGGACATAGCGCCCCTTTTGCTGTGGATTTTCAGTAGCCGGGCGCGGTGTCGGTCGGTAGGGTCTAAGCCTTGGGCCGGGATATTGCGGGACAGACAAAGGGGGCGGCGTTTTGGCGGGCGTGACAATCCGGGCGGCGCGGGCGGCGGACCTCGCAGCCCTGCTGGCGATGGTGCAGGCGTTGACCCGGCATCATGCGGATGAGCCTCGGGTGACACTGGCGACGCTCACGCGGGATCTGTTTGGCGCCGCCCCATGGTTTCAGGTGCTGGTGGCGGAGGCTGAGGCTGGGGCTGTGGCAGGGGCGGAGGCTGGAGCAGGGGCGGAGGCTGCGGCGGAGGCTGCGGGGCTGGTCGGTTATGCGGCACTGTTGCCTTTGGCGCGGTTGGGCTATGGCGAGCGCGGCATGGATTTGCACCATCTGTTCGTGGTGGAGGCGGCGCAGCGGGGCGGTGTGGGTCAGGCTCTGGTGCGCGCGTCGGAGGCTTTGGCGCGGGGCTTGGGCTGTAGCTATCTGATCATCGGCACCCATCCCGGCAATCGGGCGGCGCAGGAATATTACCAGCGGATCGGCTATGACCCGATCGGCACCACTTCGGTCCGGTTCACCCGGCGGTTGGGGGTGGTTGAGGGCTGATGCGTCGCCTTTCATTCTGGCGCAAATATCCCGGGGTTCCGGGGCAGAGCCTCGGGTGGTTGGGACCGGCGCGGCACTGGCAAAACCGGGCTGACCCTTCAGAACCGCCCGGTCAGCGCCATCCACAACAGCCCGCCCCGTTTGCGGAATTCGGAGAGGGCGAGGGTGCCTTCGGCCACACGGGTCGGGTTGTCATAGGCTTGGCGCAGGATCGGGGCGGCTTGCCAGGCGGCGAGGGCGGCAGGTGCTGCAGGGCCAAAGATGCGGCGGGCGGCGCGGGCGGATTGCAAGTGTGCAAGGCCTTGGGCGGACCATGCGCGGACTGCCTTTGGGTCGGCGTCGGGCAGCGGTTGCAGGTTGCGGGCAGTCAGGGCGGGCACGGCGCGCAGATAATTGGCGAGGCCTTGGGCCCAGCCGAGGGCGCGGATCGGGGCTTCGGCTTCGAGGCGGGCACCCAAGGTCAGGGCTGCGGCCCAGAGGAGGCTGGCAGTGGTGTCCTCGAGATAGGCATCGAAAGCGGCTTCTGAGGCGAAGGGTTCGCGGCTGATGTCGTGGCGGCGGGCCTCGATCACGCGGTCGAGGAGCGGGGCCAGGCCCGGGGTTTCGGTGATAAGGTCGTGGAGCGGGCCTGCGACCTCATGCGCGCGGGGGGTGGCTGCGGTCAGCATATCGCGCCAGAATTGCAGGCGCATTTCGGCGATCAGCGGCTGTTCGGTGACCCAGGGGGCGCGGGCAACCTCCAGATTGAAGGCGTAGAGCGGCCAGAGTTTTTGGCGCAGCGAGGCGGGTGCTGCAATCACGGCGGCAAACCGGTCGGGGTCGCCGCGCTGGACAAGGGCAGCGCAGGCATCAAGGCTCATTTGGCAACCAAGGCGGTACCAGGTGGCCCATCAGCGCAGCCATGGCGAGGCCGTGCCCGAATTTTGCGGCAGGGGCTGCGGCTGAACCGGCCTTGGCGGGGTTGGCAGGGGCGCACCTCATCCGCCCTGCCCTTCGCTGGTGGTCACGTCACGGATCAGCTTCCAAGTGATGGCGTCCAGCAGCGCCTCGAAACTGGCATCGACGAGGTTGGCACTTACCCCGACCGTGGACCAGCGGTTGCCGTTGCTGTCCTCGCTGTCGATGATGACGCGGGTGACGGCTTCGGTGCCGCCTTGGGTTATTCTCACCTTGAAATCAACCAGATGGAGGTCGTTGATGATCGCCTGATAAGGGCCGAGGTCTTTGGCCAAGGCTTTGGAGAGGGCGTTGACCGGGCCGCGATCCTGGCCGGACTCATCGACCGAATCACTGACCGACATCATCACCTGATCGCCGATTTTGACCACCACCACCGCTTCGGACAGGGTGATGATGCCGGTGGCGGTGCGGCGGCGCTCGACCGTGACGCGGTAGCGGGTGACTTCGAAGAAACTGGGGCACAGGCCCAGTTCGCGCCGGGCGAGGAGTTCGAACGAGGCTTGCGCGCCGTCATAGGCGTAGCCTTGCTCCTCGCGGTCCTTGACCACGTCGAGGATGCGCGACAGCCGGTCATCCCCGGCGGCGATGGTGATACCGATGGCGGCAAGGCGCGCGCGGAGGTTGGATTGGCCGGCCTGATTGCTCATCGGGATCACGCGGGCGTTGCCGATCAGGCTCGGCTCGACGTGTTCGTAGGTGGCGGGGTTTTTCAGGATCGCGGAGGCGTGCAGCCCGGCTTTGTGGGCGAAAGCACTGGCGCCGACATAGGGGGATTGGCGCAGGGGGACGCGGTTCAGGATGTCGTCGAGCATCCGGCTGTCGCGCAACAGGCCCTTCAGCGCGGCGTGGGTGACGCCGGTGTCGTAGCGGCTGGCATAGGGGTCTTTGAGCAGCAGGGTCGGGATCAGGGTGGTCAGGTTGGCATTGCCGCAACGCTCGCCCAGACCGTTGAGGGTGCCCTGGATTTGTCTGACGCCCGCATCAACGGCGGCCAACGAGTTGGCGACCGCGTTGCCGGTGTCATCATGGCAATGGATGCCGAGGTGGCTGCCGGGCAGGCCGGACGCGATGACTTCATGGGTGATCCGGGAGATTTCGGCGGGCAGCGTGCCGCCGTTGGTGTCGCACAGCACCAGCCAGCGGGCACCGGCGTCATGGGCGGCGCGCAGGCAGGCAAGGGCGTAGCCGGGGTTGGCCTTGTAGCCGTCGAAGAAGTGTTCCGCGTCAAACAGCGCCTCGCGGTGGCGGGCGGTGAGATGGGCGAAGCTGTCGGCGATGGCCTGGCGGTTTTCTTCGAGGGTCACTCCCAAGGCCGTCGTGACGTGAAACTCGTGGGTCTTGCCGACCAGACAGACGGCCGGGGTGTTGGCGTTCAGAACGGCGGCCAGCACGTCGTCATTGTCGGCCGAGCGGCCGACCCGTTTGGTCATGCCAAAGGCGGTCATCGTGGCGCGGGTTTGGGGGGGGCTCGCGAAGAATTCGGAGTCGGTCGGGTTCGCCCCCGGCCAGCCGCCTTCGATGTAATCGACCCCGAGGGCGTCGAGGGCTGTGGCAATCTGACGCTTTTCGGCGGTGGAGAACTGGACGCCCTGGGTCTGCTGACCATCACGCAGGGTGGTGTCGAAGAGAGTGAGGCGTTCACGGGTCATTTGGCTTCATCGCCCTTAGTTTTGTTGTCTTTAGATTCTAGCTGCCTCGCGCTTTCGATCAAAATTTGTGTATTTCGTGCATCGGCCAGAATTTTATCTGCATGGCGATAGTCGACTATTGCGGTAGGCAGGGCCATCGTTCCATCGTGAAGACCTGCGAACAGTTTTCTGATCTTCATTTGATCTGTTTCGATCTCTCCGTGTGCAATAGGAGAATATCCGCCTTGGAGTATTTCCAAGGCGTCTTTTTTGTAGCCAAGATCATCCGCCATTGACTTAAGCAACTTGGTCAATAGATTTGCATGGTGCACTGATTTTCGATCAAAATATTGCTTGTCATCTTCATCTGAGCGTTTTGCAATGTCATTAGAAAAATACTGGAAGAGTTCCCCATAGGCAGCGCGAACTGGCTGACGGTCATGAAAATCAACTTCAATCAAATTCAATGCCTCGACGTGTTCCGGGCTGCCCCAACTCCTCCTCGTCTTCATCAATGTCCGAAAGATTGCTACGCGCCGCTCTTGAACTTTGCGCATCCTGTCCAGCCATCCAGTAATCAAGACCGCTGCTAACGGACCTGTGATGATTGCACCGGTAGTTATCCAAAACTCAACTGTCAGGCTTTCCAACTCATTTCCTCCAGTTTCCGAAAATCGAATCCACTGGTCGGTATCAGCTTCACTTCAGACCTAGTCATTTGCACTTCGACGCCTGCAGCCATTAGTGCAGCTTTAATTGCATCAACTTGAGAGAAATCCTTAGAAATCGTTGCTACCTTTCGTGCCTCTTGAAATAGACTCGACCAGTTTGACAATACGCGACTCGCCTTGGAGGAAATACGGTCATCGTTGCCAAAGAGACTAATTCCAAGAAAATTCATTACTCCGGCAACGTCAGTGTCGTTGCTGTAGCCTAAGAGCAATGCCATCGCACCCGGAACATTCAGGTCGTCCGAAATTGTCTGGATAAAGTCCTCCGGTGGCTGAGAACTGTGATGTATTTCCGGAGATTTGATCCTACTTCTTAGCCTTCGCAAAGTTGCCTCCGCCTGCTCAGCCTTCGCCTTCGTCCAGTCCATCGGCTTGCTGTAATGCGTGCCCAGCAGGACGAACCGGATCACCTCCCCCGGCACCCCCCGCTCCAGCAAATCCCGCACTGTAAAGAAGTTCCCCAAGCTCTTGGACATCTTCTTGCCCTCGACCTGCAACATCTCATTGTGCATCCAGACCTTCGCAAATCCCTCATCGGGGTGGGCGCAGTGGCTTTGGGCGATTTCGTTTTCGTGGTGGGGGAATTGCAAATCCAGACCGCCGCCGTGGATGTCGAAGGTGGCTCCCAGCAGTTCATCGGCCATGGCGGAGCATTCGATGTGCCAGCCGGGGCGGCCTCTGCCCCAAGGCGACGGCCACCCCGGCAGGTCGGCGTCGGAGGGTTTCCAGAGGACGAAATCCAGCGGGTCTTCTTTGAAGGGGGCAATTTCCACCCGGGCTCCGGCGATCATGTCATCGACCGAGCGGCCTGACAGGGCACCATAGTTTTTGTAGGACCGGACGCGGAACAGGACGTGGCCCGCCTTTTCATAGGCGTGGCCGCTGGCGATAAGCTGTGCGATCATCGCCACCATCTGAGGGACGAAGTCGGTGGCGCGCGGCTCGGCATCGGGGCGCAAAGCCCCCAAGGCGTCCATGTCGGCGTGATACCAGGCGATCGTCTCGTCGGTGCGTTCGCGGATCAGCGCCTCCAGCGTGCGGGGGTCACCGGCGACTTTGCGGGCTTGGGCTGCGGCGTTGATCTTGTCGTCAATGTCGGTGAAGTTGCGGACGTAGGTGACCTTTCCCCAGCCGTTCTCCGGGGCAACACGGCGCAAAAGGCGGTAGAGGGTATCGAACACGACGACCGGCCTCGCATTCCCCAGATGGGCACGGTCATAGACGGTGGGGCCGCAGACATACATGCGGACATTTTGGGCATCAATCGGGCTGAACCGAGCTTTCTTGCCCGTCATTGTGTTGTGCAGATTGATCGTGACCATGGTCCCTCCAAACGAAAAAGCGCCCCGAAGGCGGACCAGTTTCGTGCGAGGTGACGAAAGGACGGGCCCGCCTGACGAATGTCAGCCGGTAATGCAGCACTGCGCGATGTGTGTCATATCCGTCATGCCGGGGCTTTTAGCGAAAGATCGCGGGCAAACCAAGCGGAAAGTGCGGCTTGGCGCACCCGCCCCCCACCGCAATCGCCCAAACGGGGCAGGCCAAGCGCAACAGGCCAGCCGCAGCCCCGCCACCTCAGTCGGCCAACCGCAGTCCCGCCACCTCAGTTGGCCAACCGCAGTCCCTCCGCCTCCGTCGGCCAGCCGCATCCCCCACCCCTAACGGCAAGCCGCAAACCCGCAGGCTCAGTCGCCCAGCCGGGTGAAGCTCGCGCGGTTGTCGGGACCGACGCCAAGCCAGGCCTGAATGGTTTGGGTGACATGGGCGATGATCTCGGACTTCTGGCTCTCGCCTTGCAGGCGCAGCTGGCGCATCCTGGAGCCCGACCAGGCCGGCAGGTCGGCCTGAATGTGGGTCGGGCCGGCCAGAACCTTGCCGGTCCGGCGCTCGACCGCCTGAATGTCGAACTGGATGTTGTGCACACCGGCATCGGGCAGCCGGGTCTCAGCCTCAAAGCTCAGCGCGTGGAAGCGGGTCACGGTGACCTGCAACTGCACCGGGAACCGGCCATGCAGGCCACTGGCCCCGGCGGCAATCGCGTCGTGCATAATGACGGCCACCTGGGCGTGACGGTCGCCGTTCGGGTCATCTTCGCGCCAGACGATATCGGCATGGGGGATCAGCACGTGATCTTCCGACACGGTCAGGCTTTGCGGCACATTGACCTGCACGTCGGTCACATGCCAGGCGCGGGTCAGGTCCAACGGCAGTTGGGCGGGAAACGAGGTCTGGTAGACGCTGCCACAACCGGCAAGCGGGGCGGCACAGGCGGTCAGCAGGAACAGACGGCGGGTCAAGGGCATCAGGGACACTCCAACAAAAGGCTCGGGCGGGATCGGTTCGCCGGGGATCGCACCCGGTTGTGTCGTTCGAGTGTGGCGCATTTTCGGCAGATTTCCAAGTTTGAAGGCGATTGTTGCGTCCATGGCTTGAATGGCCGGGTGGTGTGGGGCAATTTGTGCCGGATGAGCCGGGACATGGTGAACCAGATCTGCGCCAAATTGCCGGGCTCGGCATGGTCCGACCCGTGGGGCGGCGGGCATGACGCCTGGAAGGTCGGCGGCAAGTTGTTCGCGGTGGTCGGTGCTGCGGAGGACCATGGCCTTGACGTGAAATGCCCGGATGTCGACACCGCCCGGTTGTTGATCGACATGGGCCGGGCGCTGAAGGCGCCGTATTTCCATGCAAGCTGGGTGCGCGTGCCGTT
>JAYTQA010000157.1:0-11713 GCA_043746955.1 bacterium
CACTGGAGCCGCACCGCGATGGCCGAGGCGGTGGGCATTTCGCCGTCGAGCGTGGGGCGGTGAGGCGGATCAGCAATCGATCCGGGGGATCGATTTCCCGCCGAACGGGCAGAAGCCGGTCTCAAGCCGCACCTGACGCGCGGGTTCAGGGTTTCGAACGACCCGATGTTCGCGGAGAAAGTCACCGATATCGTGGGACTTTACCTCGATCCGCCAGAGCGAGCGGTCGTGCTTTGCGTTGACGAAAAGTCGCAGATTCAGGCACTTGACCGGACCCAGCCAGGGCTTCCCCTCAAGAAGGGCCGGGCGCAAACGATAACCCACGATTACAAGCGCCACGGCACGACAACGCTGTTCGCAGCACTCGATGTGAAGTCGGGCATGGTCATCGGCGAATGCCTGCCGCGCCACATGATGTAATCGCGCGCCAAGGAGTTCTTGCGCTTTCTGCGTCGCATCGACCGCGCTGTCCTCAAGCCGCGCGACGTCCATCTGGTGCTGGATAACTACGCCACCCACAAGACACCGGAGGTCAGGGCATGGCTTTCGAGGCATCCGCGCTTCAAGCTGCATTTCACGCCGACCAGCGCGTCATGGCTGAACCTTGTCGAACGCTTCTTCGCCGCGATCACCACAAAGCGCATCCGCAGGGGCAGCTACTCCAGCGTCGACGATTTGGAGACCGCCATCTACGACTACCTGCTGCAGCACAACGAAAAGCCAAAGCCCTTCACCTGGACCAAAACGACTGACGACATCCTCACCCGAGAACGACGCGCCCTGGACAAACTCGATGAAATCCGTGGGCCAAGGAAGCAACCGTCAGACTCAGAACACTAGGGCGTAAACAGTCTTTTTCGGGTGATCAGATTATATTGAAGCAAGGCAAAGATAAAGGCTGCTGCCATCGTCGCCAGCGCCAGCGTCAAACTGGCATGGGCCAGAGGGGTGGACCGCTCTACCAGCGATGTCATCAGCGGGCTGACAAGATAAACCGACATGGAGGCGTGGATACAAAACCGGGAAAACGCGGTCTCCCGGCTTGGGAGCGCCAGACATAGCAGCAGGGCGGCATAAGCCAGCCCAATTGCAAAAGCCCTCCCGTCCAGCCCAAAGCCCAGGCGGCAATGCCGACTGCCAGCAGAGTCCAAGACAAAAGGCCAGTTGCGCGCATGCCGCCCGGGCGGGTCAGGCCCAAGGCGATGCCGATAAAGCCCGATGGCAAGGCGAAACTCCATTGCGCCAAGGGCACGGGCAGCGGCCGTCCTTGCTGCAACGCGAGGCTTTCCATCGTCAAAACGAGCAACGCCCCTAGCAGAAACACCTGTCCGTCAGGGGCTGGTCGGGTAGCTCTCTGGCTCTCTGGCTCTCTGGATAAAGCCAGATCACGCCGGGCAACATCAGACAGGCCAAAAAGGCAAATGGCAAGAACCACAGATGGATCGCGGGGCCAGTCAGCACCATGCTGAGCGAAAAGTCATCGCTGAAGGGTTTGTGGTGCAAAACGACATTGGCCAGTTTGAAGATCCCATAAACCGCCGACCAGATCAGCCAGGGCAGCAAAAGCCGGGCGGCCCGATCCTTGGCAAAGCTGCCAAACGGGCGGTGGGCCGCTGAAGGTACGGCCAGCATGATCATCACCATCAGAAAGAACGGAAGGGCGGCATAGCCAAACTGGCCTCCGGGGGCCTTGGAATGGAACAGAACGATTCCAAACGCTGCCACCAGTCTGGCGATATCAAGGGTTGCGTTTCTTTTCATCTGTCCTGAAACTTGCGCAATCCCTGTTTCAAAGGGTCAATACCGGACAGAAAAATCGCGGTGCAGGGTCAGAAACAGGCTGTCGGACTGGCTTTTGCCGACAAAGTCCTGCGCGCGCAGGCGGCGGGTATAGCCGAAGTCCAGCGCCCAGTCGGCGGCGAGCGCCTGGGTCCAGGTGGTCGAAAGGCTGGTGTTGGCGGTGACCAGGCCAAAGGCGGTGTCGCGCTGCTGGGCCCAGTTCAGCGCCAGGGCCAGACTGCCACGGGGCGTGATGTCACGGGTATAGCCCAGATTGGCGGCCGAGACCACGGTTTCGGCATTGGTAAAGGCATTGGCCTGCACGGCGCGGTTCAGCCCAAGGCTCACCGCCCCCTTTGCCAGCGTCTGCTGATAGGCGAGCGCGCCCACCACATAGTTGGAACCGGTAGCGGCCCGGGTGGCGCCAAGGCTGTAAGACAGGCTGCCGCCGGCCGCGAGGTCGCGCTGATGGCTGAGCTCAAGCGTGCTACGCCGACCCTCGGGCGCGCGGTCGCTGGTCAGGCTCGCCACATAGCTGCCGGTTTTGCGGTCCAGCGTCAGGCTGGCGTTCAGACTGGGCGTGTTGCGCGCCGACTGGCCGTCCTGGCTGAAGCGGGAATTGTGCAGGCCAAGGCCCAGATGCAGCACCGGCGACAGGTCGGCATGGGCGGTGGCCCCGAGTTGCAGGGTACGGCTGGCCAGAAGGCCCGGGGCGTTCTGATAGGTCACATCGGTCAGGCCGGCCGTCAGGTCGAGGCCCAAGGGTCCGGTCTTGCCAAAGCTAACCCCGGTCGACAAGGTTGCGGTGGCCCTTGTCCCCGCGCCGGTCTGAAAATCGGTCACGGCGGTGTTCTGGCCCAGATTGGCGGTGGTCAGCCCGCCGTTGAGGCTGAATTCGGCGTCGCCTGCGGTGTGGCTGTAGGCGAGCGTCAGGTTGGGGTTGACCAGACCGTTGCTGGCGGTGTTGCCGCTTCCGCCATACCGGGCCAGCGATCCGGACAGACCCAGAGACAGTTTGGATTGGGCGGACTCCTCGCTCAGGCCAAACGACACATCCAGCGCCGTGGTCGTGCTGGGACCGGGATTGACCGGTGTCAGCGCGGGGTTGCTGTCAGACGCCAGCCGCAGACCCAGCCCGAAGGTCAGCAGCACCCCGTCGGCCGCACGGACCGGGCCGCACAGCGCGCCCAGCAGCACCACCGGCACAAGACCGGCCCCGATCAAGGCTCGCGCCACAGGATTTTTCGCAGCACTTGTCGCAGCCTTGGTCGCAGCATTTGTCACGGGCGTTCTCTCCCCCAAGAGATCTGGCAGCGGTTAGGGTCGCGGGCGGCTTACTCGAACAAATGGCGCAGCGGCACGATGATCACATCCCCGGCTTTCAGGGTCATGGCACCCTGCGCACTCGCCCCGGATTCAATCGCATCGTAATTCAGCTGGGTGATGGTGGCATTGGCATGGCGGATCTGGACGCGTTTGGTCGCGGCAAATTTGGTGAAGCCGCCCATTTCGGCAAAGGCCTGCAAGGCGGTGGTGCCGGATTTGACACTGAACTTGCCCAGTTTGTTCGCCTCGCCCATCACATAGATGTCGAGCGTACCGCCGGTGCCGGTGCCTGCCAGCGGGGCTGCCACCTGTTGCAGCGCCACATAGACATGCGGCGGGGTGGCAAAGCCGCCGCCGATTTTGGTGGTGATGGCGGCGGCAATCGCATCGACCGTCTGGCCGGTGACTTTGATGGTCCCGGCCTCTGGCAAGGCGATGCTGCCATTGGGGTCGACCAGAACCGCGCGGTTCAGCGTGGCATCCTCCAGCACTTCGATCTTGAGCGTGTCGCCGGGACGGATGGTGTAGCCTTGGGCAAAGCCAGGGGTCACGGCCAGCAGGGCCAGGACCAGACCTAGAGTTTGCGCCCCGATTTGGACAATTAGCTTTTGCATTCCCGCAATCTCCTCTGGGTCCCGGCCGGCGGTGTCTGGTGGGCCTGTCTGTGGTAGGTCTGTCTGTGGTGGATCTGGTGGGCCTGGGTTTGGTAGGCTTGGGTTTGGTAGGCCTGGGTCTGACCGGCTTTGGCGGCGGTTGTTGGGTTACCGATCAAAGGTAAAGCGCCTTTTGCGCCCGGCAAAGGGAAAAGCTTGGCGGGCGGCCGGTTGGACCGGGGCCTGTGGTGCGGCGGCCACCGGACGTGCCCGCAAAGCCACAGTTTTGGTCATGGCGACGTTGTCGCAGGTGCCGGGGCTGGCGCAGGTGCCGGGGCTGGTGTGGTGGCCGGGGCTGGTGTGGTGGCGGGCGCGGCCTTCAGCCGGTCAAGCTCGGTCCGAGCCACGGCCATCTGCGGCAGGGGCACCGGCCCGGCCAGCGCCAAAGCCAGTTCCAGCTGGGTGATCGCCTCGGCATTGCGGCCCTGCTTGTCATAGAGCATGCCCAGGTGAAATTGGGTGACGGCATCTTTCGGCAGGCCCTTGGCAGCCGCCTCCAGATGGGGGACCGCCTCGTCCAGATTGCCCCGGCGCAGTGCTATCCAGCCATAGGTGTCCTGAAACGCCGGAACCTGCAACCCGCGCAGACGCCGGGCGATGGTTTCGGCCCGCGCCAGATTTGCGTCATCGTCATGATAGGTGGTGATCAGCGAGGCGAGGTTGTTGGCGATGACCGTGTTGCTGCTGTCTTCGGTGTACAGCGCTTCATAGATCGCAATCGCCTCGTCGACTTTGCCGGCATGTTCCAGCTCGGAGGCCTTGATCCAGCGCAGCGTGCTGGAGCCGGGCTGGCTCGCAAGGCTGGTGTCCAACAGCTGGGTCGCATCGGCACTGCGGCCCTTGGCTTGCAACAGGCCATAGAGCATCCGCACCGCGACATCGGATTTGGGGTCTTCGGCGATGATCTTGCGATAGGCGGACTCGGCCAGATCGGGCTTGTCCATCTGCGCATCCAGACTGGCGCCCAACAGCCGCAAGGCCACATCGTTGGGCGCCGTCTTCAAGGCACCGTCCAGATAGGCCCGCGCCTCGGCCAGCTTGCCGGCCTGGATCTGGGTCTGCACGATCATCGCCACGCTCAGATCGGCCGGACCGCCCTTGGCGACCTGCGCCTGCAGGATGGCAAGGCTGTCATCCACCTTGTTCTGCCCGGCAAGGACTGCGGCCTGCAATTCCTCGGCATGGCTTTGATCGGGCGGCAGCTTCAGCGCTTTCAGCGCATCGACCGCGTCCTGCGCCTGCGGCCACTGGCTTTGGCCGATGTAGAACTGCCCCAGCGCCTGAAGGATATCGGGGTTGGCCGGGTTGACCTGATGCGCGTTGGTCAAAACCGTCGCGGCCACCTGCGGCTTGTTCTGCCGCATGAGGAACTGGGCATAGCGCAGCGCATCTGCGGGGGCAGAGCCTGAAACCTCAACGGCACGCGCCAGTTGCTGACCGGCCAGATCCAGGCTGCCGTCGCGTTCATAGGCCGCAGCCATCAGGGTCAGAATTTGCGGATCGCGCGGGCTTTGGCCCAAGGCCGCGCGCAAAGCCACGATGGCGTCACCGGCCTTGTCATCGGCAATAAGCCAGGTGCCCCGTTGTTTTAACGCATCGACATTGGCCGGGTCATCGGCCAGAACCGCTTCGATCAGCGCGCGCGCGCCCACCCGGTTGCCGGTTGCATCCAGCATACGGGCCAGCGTGGTCTTGATCCGCCGGGTCTGATCCGACGGGGCCGCTGCTTTCACAATCGCATCCATTGCCGCCTCGGCCTCGGCGGTCTTGCCGTCCTGAAAGTCGACCGAGGCGCGCATCGCGCCATAAAGCTGGGCATTGGCGGGATTGGCGGCATTGGCGGCCATCAGCTTTTCCAGCTCCGCCTTGGCGGCATCCGGGCCCCGGGCGGTCTGCAGGAACTGGATCAGCGCCACATGGGCATCGGCCGGGCCATCGTCAGCCCCGGCCAACTGGCGCAAAAACGCTTCCGCCCCGTCATAATCCTTCTGCACCATATACCAGCTGATCAACGCGCCTTTCACCTCGGTATTGGCGGGGAACAGCTTGACCATCGACTTCAACTCGTCGCCGGTGCCCTTGGCATCATTGGCCTTGGCCAAGAGCTGGAACTTCAGCATGTGATATTCCAGCGCGCTCGGCTCTTGTTTCAGCCCGTCGTCCAGCACCGGCAGCGCATCGGCCGGGGTCGGACCCGAGATGAGCCGGTCAATCAGGATGCGGCGCGCCACTTTATTGGTCGGCAGGCGCGCAAGCAAAGCCTTCGCGGCCTCGGCGATCTTGGTCCGTGCGGCATCATCATTGGCCACCACGGCGGTGCGGTAGGCCAGCGCCAGTTGGATCGCCTGCACGCCCGGCTGGTCCGGGGCCAGCCGGATCGCTTCGCGGCCATGGCGTTCGGCCTCGTCCCAGTTGCCATTGCGGATGGCAATTTCGGCGAGGATCTGGCGCACATCGGCGGTGTCGGGGTATTGTTCGATCAGGCGCAGATACTGGCTGTAGGCCTCCTCGACCTTGCCTTCCTTCATCAGGACATCGGCATAGGTCTTGCGCGCCGCTTGGTGGAAGCCGTCGTATTTGAACACGTTGCGGAATTCGACCATGGCGCGGTCTTCGTCGCCAGCCGCCAACAGGGTCAGACCGGACTGGTAATAATCCTCGGCCTTCTCTTTGGCACTTTTGCAGGCGGACAGGGTCAGAGCGGTCGCCAGAACCAGCGGCAGGACCAGAAAACGCAAGGTGTTTGGCATGATGAGGCTAATTCCACAGACAATAGGGGGCCCTGGCGAACGAAGGGCCCTGGTTGCGCTACCCGGCTGCGGTCAAGCTATACAGGAGCCTCGGGACGCTTAATAGCCCGTGGCACGCAGGACCACCCGCACCGTCCGGATCAAAAGACCCAGATCCGTGAAAAGAGACACTGTGCGGTCATAATCCTGGTCAAAATGGGCGCGGTCCGCGAAAGAGCTTTCGTTGCGCTTGGACACCTGCCACGGGCCGGTGATGCCGGGGCGCAGGCGGTAATAGGCCAGACCGGGGTAAAGCTCCTGCTGGCTGGGCATCATCGGACGCGGGCCGACCAGGCTCATGTCCCCGATGAACACATTCCACAGCTGCGGCAACTCGTCCATCGAGGATTTGCGCAGGATGCGGCCAAACCGGGTGATGCGCGGATCAGATTTCAGTTTCTGGGTGCTGTCCCATTCCTCGCGGGCATTGGGGTTGGCTGACAGATGGTCTTCCAGCTTGGCATCCGCCCCGACCACCATCGAGCGCAGCTTCCACATCCGGTAGATCCGGCCATTCCGGCCAACCCGGCTTTGGGTGTAAAACGGGTTGCCACCATCGCGCGCCACCAGAAGCGCGAAAAGCCCGACCGTCAGCAGGATCAGAGGCAAGGCCAAGAGCACCACGGCCAGATCAAACACCCGCTTCAAGCCAGATCGGTAGATGCCGGCGCGGGACAGGCCAGAGGTGCCAAACTGGCCTGCGCGGGCATGGCTGTCCCGGCGCACCGCCTGCAAACGGGCATCATAGGTTACAATCTCAGACGTCCCGACAGACGCAGACGCATCGGGCTGGGGATCATAATGAATCGTCACAAAACCACCTATCGTTCAGGGCGGACCCCGATTACAGCACAAACCGCCATCCCCCAATGGCGGTCCGTCGTCGCGCGGCACCTCATTTATGGATCCGTGAGCCCCGCCGCCACATCACACGTGACGTAGAGTTTCACGAAAAAGCCCACATTAAGCCTGCCGCTTGCCTTGGTTACACTTTCTTGCCGATACCGACAACGAAATTTGCCAAACTGATCAAATGTTATCCTTGTTTAGCACAAAATTCAGCCAAAATCCGGGGCGGCACCCCGACTGTTTCCACGGGAAAAATAATCCTTTGGGTTTGGCACCGGAAATCGCCGCTCAAGCCGGGGTTCGCCGGCGGATTGGCCCGCAGCAGCCCAGGCACTGCCCGAATCAGCAGCCCGGTGGTTCGGGTCCGATGACCCAGCCCGACCGGCTGCGGTGTGGGCTGCGGGTCAGGCTCCCGTGCGGGCTTTCGGCTGGTGCCGGTCTTCTCAACAATCCTAAGGGCTTTGTGACGGGTTGTGTACTTGTTGCCCCTTTGATTCACGGATATTGCCGCACCGCAGGGTCTTTGTTTACCCAAAGGCCCTTAGTGTGTTCCCGTGCCGCTGGTTGAGGTAAGGCTGGCCAGAAAACTGGGGCGAAACCGATCGGGCGGTTTGATCCCGGACAGGCATGGCAAGCACAAGTTTGGCAAGTACGGGCATGACAAGCACGCTGGATATTTACACAAGCTTCTTCGGGATGAGCGAGCGACCGTTTTCTCTGGTCCCGGACCCGAGTTTTCTCTACTGGTCGGCCCTGCACCAGCGCGCCTATACGATTCTGGAATATGGCATCCTGACCCGCGCGCCGATCACGCTGATCACCGGCGACGTCGGCACCGGCAAGACCACGCTTCTGCATCACCTTCTGAAATCGGTCGGCGACGATGTCCGGGTCGGGCTGATTGCCAATGCCCATGGTGACCGGGGCGAGTTGCTCCGCTGGGTGCTTCTGGCGCTGGCCCAGCCTGCCGGGCCGCACGATTCCTATGTCGACCTGTTCGGCCGCTTTCAGCAATATCTGATTGCCGAATATGCTGCGGGCCGCCGGGTGATCCTGATCTTTGACGAGGCCCAAAACCTGTCCCGCGAAAGTCTGGAGGAGTTGCGGATGTTCACCAACATCAACTCCAACAAGGACGAATTGTTGCAACTGGTGCTGGTCGGCCAGCCCGAGTTGCGCGACCTGATCCGCCGACCTGACCTGACCCAGTTCGCCCAAAGAATCTCGGCGGCGTTTCATATGGAGCCGATGGACGCGCCCACGGTGCGCGGCTATATCCGGCACCGTCTGGCGGTGGCCGGGGCCCGCGACGGCATTTTCAGCACCTCGGCCTGCGATCTGGTCTATGACTATACCGGCGGCGTGCCGCGTCTGGTCAATCAGCTGTGCGATCTGGCGCTGGTCTATGCCTTCACCAAGAATGTGCGGCACGTCAATCAGATCACGGTGCAACAGGTGCTGGCCGATGGCGTGTTCTTTGCGATGCGGGTGCCACCCAATCTGGCCACCAGTCTGGCTCCCAATCTGGCCCCAATTCGGCCATCAAGCGCGCCCCGAAATCCGCCATCCAGCCTGCCGCCGCTGTTCCTGAGCAACCCTTCACAGAAAGCAGACTGATCCGATGGATTTCCGTTTCTATCTTTCGCTGTTCCTGCGCCGGTTTCACTGGTTCCTGATCGTGGCGAGCTTGTGTGCGGCGGTCGGCCTGACCCTCGCCCGGGTGTTGCCCACGGTTTATATCGCCGCCGCCACTCTGGTGGTGGAATCCGGACAGATCCCCGACAATATGGCCGCCTCGACCGTGCGGACCCAGGCGACCGAACAGTTGGACATCATCCAGCAGCGGATCCTGACCCGGGATACTTTGGTCGACATGGCCAACCGCTTGAAGATTTACGCCGCCCTGCCCGGCCAGGTTGCCACCCAGATGGATGCCGATCAGTTGGTGACGGATATGAGAAAGCGCATCAAGATCGTCACCACCGGTGGCGTGGTACCGCGCGGGCCTGCGCAGGCCACGCTGGTGGATGTGTCGTTCGAGGCGCCGACCGCCAATCTGGCCGCCGCTGTCACCAATGATGTGGTCACCCTGATCCTGAAAACCGATGTCGAAATGCGCACCGGTGCGGCGCGCCAGACCTTGGATTTCTTTGAACAGGATGCGACCCGGCTTGATAAGGACCTCTCCGAACGCGGTGCGGCGATCCTCAAGTTCAAAGAGGCCAACAAGGACACCCTGCCCGACAGCCTGGTATTCCGCCGCACCCAGCTGACCGCGGCGCAAACCCAGTTGCAGGCGGTGAATCAGGCCGGGGCCAATTTGCAGGACAAGCGCGACCGGCAGGTCCGCCTGCACGGGGCGGCGGGCGGGGCCGATGCCGCACCGGGCGTGCCACTGACCCCCGAGGCGACGCAGTTGCGCGCCTTGCAGGACCAGTTGACCGCCCAGCAGGTGGTGCTGTCGCCCGACAATCCCAAGGTCAAGCTGGTGCAGACCCAGATTGCGGCACTCAAACAAGTGGTCGAGACGCAAACCTCGGCGGGCCAGGTCGATGCGCATGGCAAGGTGATGTCGGCCTATGATGTCGAACTTGCCGATATGGACAGCCAGATGGCCCGGCTGAGCCAGCAAAAGACCCAGATCACCGATGCCATCACCGCCCTGCAGACCACGATCGATGCGACCCCCGGCAATGCGATCACGCTGGATGTGATGCAGCGCGACTATGATAATGCCCGCGCGCAATATGATCAGGCGGTGGCCAACCGCGCCCGTGCCGTCACCGGCGACACGATTGAATCGATGTCCAAGGGCCAGCGCATCTCGGTGATCGAACAGGCGGTGGCCCCGGTTGATCCGGCGCGCCCGAACCGCAAGCTGATCGCTTTTGGCGGCGTAGGTGCGGGATTGGCGCTGGGTCTGGCGCTGGTGGCCCTGATCGAGCTTTTGCATGCCGGGATCCGCCGCCCGGCGGAGATCACCGCCAAGCTGGGGATCGCGGTGTTTGCCACGCTGCCTTACCTCAAAAGCCCGAGCGAGATCCGCTGGCGGCGCTTGCGGCAGATCGTCATCGTGCTCTTGGTGCTGGGGGCGGTGGCCGGCGTGCTTTGGGCCGTCAACACCTATTACATGCCGCTTGATCTGCTGATGGATCAGGTTGTGCGACGGTTCAGCCTGGCGGTCGGACCGAGGCCGCAAGTGGCTGGGCAGGTGGCTGGGCCGTTGATTTGGCCGTTGGCGTAAGGGAACAGCTATGGAAAAGATCCAGTCGGCCATCGAAAAAGCCCGTGCCTCGCGCAGTGCCGAGGCTGTGGCCACCGGCACGGCCAGTGCCAGTGCCAGTGCTGTCGCGCCAGCCGCCTCTGCCGCCGATGCCAAAGCCGCCGCCTGGTCGGCCCTTGGCGCAGGTCAGATCGACCCGGCCCGGATGCGCAAAACCCGCATCGTGGCGATGACCGGCGGTGCCGATGCCGTGCCGTTCGATATGCTGCGCACCAAGGTGTTGCAGCAGATGCGGGCCAATGGCTGGAAGCGGCTCGCCTTCACCTCGCCCACACCGGCCTGCGGCAAAAGCACCATCGCCCTCAACCTCGCCTTCAGCCTGGCCCGGCAGGCCGAATTGCGCACGATATTATGCGAGCTTGACCTGCGCCGCCCGATGCTGAAAGCCATTCTGGGTCTGGCCGCCGCCAAAAGCTTTTCGAGTGTGCTGGAAGGCCGCGCCGATTTTGCCGATGTGGCGGTGCGCTATGGCGACGGGCTGGCGGTGGCGGTCAACGACGGCCCGGTGCGGCAGGCGGCCGAACTGCTGCAATCCAGCAGCGTGCCCGCAGCTTTGGCCAGGGTCGAGGCGCTTTATGGCCCCGACCTCATGCTGTTCGACATGCCGCCGATGCTGGTGTCGGATGATGTGATGGGCTTCATGGGTCAGGTCGATGCCGTGCTGCTGGTGGCCGCCGCCGAAACCACCACCACCAAGGAAATCGACGCCTGCGAACGCGAACTGGCCGGCCAGACCAATGTGATGGGCGTGGTGTTGAACAAGTGCCACTTCATGGGGCGCGAATACGGCTACAGCTATTACGGCTGAGGCGCGGTTCGGCTGACCCAGCCCGCCACAGCAAAATGCGCCCCGGTTCGGGGGCGCATTTTACCATATCATGGCTTAAGCGATCAGCCTGAGGTGATCAGGCCGGCTGGCTTAGCCAATTGGCTTACCCAACTGGCCTACAGCGACTTGCGGCGACGCAGAGCGGCGATGCCAGCCAAAGCGCCGGCCAGCAGCAGACCACCCGCCGGCAGCGGAACCGGCGACG
>JAYTQA010000158.1:0-4426 GCA_043746955.1 bacterium
CCGACCCCGCCGCCTACTGCCGGATGCGCCCGACCGACAGCGCAACCCTGCGGCCCGGCCGGCAAACCGTGGAGGCGTTCAGCCAGCGCGGGGCGCGCTATCTGATCTTCCGCCTCGACACTGTCGCCCCGATCACCCCAGACATCCAGTTCTTCGCCCGCACCACCGCCTACCCGCTGAAAGAAATCCCGCTCAAACCCCAACCCGACGCCACCCTGAACGCGGTGGCTCAAATGTGCCGCCGCACGATCCTCGCCTGCCTTCAGGACGGCTTGGTCGACAGCATCTGGCGGGAATCCTCGCAATGGCTGGGCGATGTGGTGGCCGAGGCGTTCGCTTTGCAAGCCATCAGCGACGACGCCCGCCCGCTCGCCCGCGCCATCACGATGGCCGCTGCGGGTGCCGCCAATGACGGCATCCTGCCCTCGGTCCTGCCCGGCGAGGTGCCCGCTTATGTCGTCACCGACTACAACTTTTCATGGATCGAACTTCTGGACCTCTATGCGCATCATCCTGGCGCTACCGACGCGCCCCAGATGATCGCCAGCCACCGGGCTAGCCTCGAAAAGCTGCTCGCCCGCCTGCACGCCGATGTCGGCCGCAACGGCCTGATCCGCGCGCAGCCCGGCCGCCGTCTGTTTCTGGACTGGAGCCAAGTCTCCCGGGCCGAGCCGAACCTGACCTATAACGCCCGCTACCTGCACGCGTTGCAAACCGCCGCCCGCCTGACCTCCAACCCGCACGGCCACCAACAGGCCGCCAGCTTGTGCGATGCGATCCGCTCCAAATTCCATGACAGCATGTGGCACGAAACCCCCGAGGGGCCGGCCGCCTCGCAACTGGCGCTTGCCCTCCTGATCCTGACCGACACCGTCACCGGGCCGGAGGCCGAAACCCTGAGCCAACAAATCGTGGCCCGCTCCCTCGACCTCGACGACACCTCACCAGCCGCCAAACTGATCCTCGCCAGCCCGTTCATGCACCATTACATCTTTCAGGCGCTCGACCACCTCGGCCAGCCCGGCGATATCCGCGCCATCATCGCCGCCCGCTGGGGCGGTTGGGCCAAGGCGGGCGCGCCCACGACCTGGGAAAACTGGAATATTGACTTCCCGGACGGCTCGGCCTGCCACGGCTTTTCGGCCCACCCGCTCGGCTGGCTGAACCGCCTGAACCGATAGAGCGCTGGACTGCGCAGGCCGGATTACGCGGGCCGGATTACGCAGGCTGGACTGCGCAGGCTGGACTGCGCAGGCTGGACTACGCAGGCTGGACTGCGCGGGCCGGATTACGCGGGCAAGACTTGCGCCAGCCAGTCGCGCTGCCGGACCTCCTGAAACGGCCCGCCGCCTTCGTGGTCGTTGTAGGTGTAGCGGACCATCTCTTTGGCCCCGGCATAGGCGTTGAAAGCGGCATAAACCGTGGACGGCGGGCAGATCGTGTCCATCAGCCCGACCGAGAACAGCGCCGGAGCCGTCGCCCGCCCGGCAAAATGCACGCCGTCGAAATGGTTCAGCGTTGCCAGCACCGCGGCCTCGGCATCGCGGTGCACCGCCAGATAGCGGGCAATCTCCAGATAGGGGTCGCGGGTTGCCACCACCACGGCGCGGGCAAAATCGCACAGGTACGGCACATCCGGCATCACCGCCGCCAGCCCCGGCACCAGACCCGCCACCGCCAAAGCAATCCCGCCGCCCTGACTGCCACCGCAGACCGCAATCCGCGCCGGGTCAATGCCGGGGAACGCCTGCGCCGCCTCCACCGCGCGGACCGCATCACTAAACACCCGGCGATAGAAATAATCCTCGCGCCGCCGGATGCCCTTGGTCATGAACCCGGCCTGGGACGGGTCCGAGCCGACCGGATCCGCTGTCACGCCAGTGGCCCAGCCCGACCCCTGCCCGCGGGTATCCATCACCAGCACCGCCCGCCCGGTCGCAGGCCAGAAAAGATGCTCATGGGCGAAACTGCGCCCGCCATTATAGCCGATATACTTGACGACACACGCGTTGGCTCCACCCTTGGGGGCGACCAACCAGCCGCGCACCGGATGCCCGCCATAGCCGCGATAGGTCAGGTCATAAACCTCGACCAGCGGCAGCCCGGCTTCCATCCGCTCAAACCGCACGTCCAGCGGATGGCCCCGGACCTCCGCCAAAGTCGCGGCCCAGAACCCATCGAAATCGGCGGGGGCAACCGCGCGGCTGTGGTAATCGCCCACCACATCGGGCATCAGATCGGGAAACGGCATGGCATCCTCCGGTTTGGCCCATTTCACCCCAAACCAGCGCTTCAATCCAGCCCCTTCGCCGCCTATAAGGCGACTAACCGTTGGAGGCCCCGATGCGCAGCGCCACAATCACCCGCAAAACCACCGAGACGACGATTGCCGTCAGCCTCAACCTCGATGGCAGCGGCACCTCGAACATCGCCACCGGTGTCGGCTTTTTCGATCACATGCTCGACCAACTGGCGAAACATGCCCTGATCGACCTGGAAGTCACCGCCAAAGGCGATCTGCACATCGACGATCACCACACGGTGGAGGATGTCGGCATCGCGTTGGGTCAGGCGCTGACCAAGGCCATCGGTGCCAAAATCGGCATCCGCCGCTATGGCCATTTCGCGCTCGCGATGGACGACGCCCAGGTGAGTTGCGCGCTGGACCTCGCCGCCCGGCCCTACCTGATCTGCAACCTCAATTTCCCGACCGCCAAAATCGGCAGTTTCGACACCGAACTGGTCCGCGAATTCTTCCAGGCCTTAGCCACTCATGGCGGCATCACCCTGCACATCGACCAGCGCCACGGGCTGAACGCCCACCATATCGCCGAGGCCGCCTTCAAAGCGGTTGCCAAGAGCCTCCGCATGGCAGTGGAGTTGGACCCGAGGAACCCCGCCCTGCCCTCGACCAAAGGCGCGCTTTAACCGCATTTTCTGTCCCAAATATCCCCGCCGGAGGCTCCCCCGCTTCCACCCTCACAAAGGCCGCCCGATGCTGACCGTCCTCGTCGACTACGACTCAGGCAACCTGCACTCCGCCGAAAAAGCCTTCCAGCGGATGGCAGTGGAGGGCAATGCCGGGGAGATTCTGGTGTCGTCCCGCCCGGAGGATATCGCGCGCGCCGACCGGATCGTGCTGCCCGGCGACGGCGCATTTGCGGCCTGCCGCACCGCCTTGGCCAGCTACGCCGGGTTGTTTGAGGCGATCGAACAGGCCGTCACCCACGACGCCCGGCCCTGCCTCGGGATCTGCGTCGGCATGCAGATGCTGGCCAGTTGGGGCCGCGAATATGGCAATACCGCCGGTTTCGGCTGGATACCGGGCGAGGTGGTCAAGATCACCCCGACCGATCCACACCTGAAAGTCCCCCATATGGGCTGGAACGACCTGATCCTCGACACGCAAAGTTCGGGGCCCCATCCGGTCCTCGCGGGCATCACCACCGGCGAGCACGCCTATTTCGTCCACTCCTACCACTTCCGCGTGGAAAACCCCGCCGAGCGCCTCGCCCATGTCGATTACGCCGGCGAGGTTACCGCCATCGTCGGTCGCGATACCATCATCGGCACCCAGTTTCACCCCGAGAAAAGCCAGTCCGCCGGCCTGCGCCTGATTGCAAACTTCTTGGCCTGGAACCCCTAATGGCGCTCAGCGGACCCGGCTGGGGGGTTTCACACCCCCCCAGACCTCCCGTGGAGTATTTACGCCCAGATGAATGGGAAGAGCAGCAGTCAGTCCTGAACCTTCGCTTCCCCGTCAACGCCACGCTTCACCCAGCCCCTCCCCTCAGGGCATCCCGCCCCACCGATCCAAACCGACGCGCCCCTTGCAACGATCTTGCCCCGCGCGCGCCTTCCGCCTAAACCCGCGCCAGATACCAAAAGGCCAGTCATGATCCTGTACCCCGCCATCGACCTCAAAGACGGCCAATGTGTCCGCCTGCTGCGCGGTGCGATGGATCAGGCCACCGTGTTCGGCGATGACCCGGCGGCGCAGGCCGCGAACTTCGCGGCTGCAGGTTGCGCATGGCTGCATCTGGTCGACCTGAACGGCGCGTTCGCGGGCACCCCGGTCAACGGAGCCGCAGTTGAGGCGATCCTGGCACGGGTCCGGATCCCGTGCCAGCTGGGCGGCGGAATACGCGATCTTGCGACCATCGAGATGTGGCTGTCCAAAGGCCTCGCCCGGGTCATCCTCGGCACGGTCGCGGTGGAAAACCCGGCACTGGTCCGGCAGGCCGCCCGCGCCTTTCCCGGTCAGGTCGCGGTCGGCATCGACGCGCGCCACGGCTTGGTCGCGACCTCCGGCTGGGCCAAGGCGACCAAGATCCAGGCCACCGACCTCGCCCGCAGCTTTGAGGATGCAGGCGTTGCGGCCCTGATCTACACCGACATCGACCGCGACGGTGCGATGGGCGGCCCC
>JAYTQA010000159.1:0-4412 GCA_043746955.1 bacterium
GTCCTAACTGAAGCGGAGGATCTTCTATGCCGGCTGCGGGCAGGTGAGCCGGTTTAACCGCCAAACAGCCGCCCGAAGGCTTTGGACAAATAGGGCCGAACCGGCAGAAACAACCGGTATGCCGCCTCCATGACCCACAACATGACCGGCAGCCTGGACAGGCCGGCGAGCCAACGCCAGTTCGGCAAGGTCTGCCAGACCGCCACAAATGCCTCAGCCCCCGACAACAGCCGCCCGTCACCGGTCAGCACATGAAACCGCGCCATCGCCACCTGCCGGGTCAAACCGGGCGGGAGGGTTGCTTGCGGTGCGGAGGCGTCGATGAGTGTCAGCGCGCCTAACTTGTCCTGCCCCCGGTACATGCCAATTTCGGCGGCGCACAGCGGGCATTGGCCATCGTAGAACACCGAACAGGTGGGTGTTTCGGGGTCGAGGGTCGAGGCCGTCATTGGGCATACTCCCCCAACAAAGCGTGCAGGTCGATGCGGGCTTTGAGGCGACTGGCCAACAAATACAGCCCGCCGATTTTGCGGTGCACCAACAGCACATCCATCGGCGGAATATGGCAAAAGCCACGGTCACGGCCCAACGCCAAGCCTTGATCCCGCAGGCGCTGCACAAGGTCGTTGCCGTTGAAATCGAAAACTCCGGGGCTGCGAAATGGGGTCATGGCGAGGTCGATCATGCCAAGCACAGCCTCTTGGTGCGCGGGCTTGGTGGTGGCATCGAAATAGCCGATTTCGATAGCTGCCTGCCGGATCAGACCACGGTCACCGGCCAGACCGGCATGCAGCAGCGCCCGGAAAAGTGGGGCGATTTCGGCCGCAAAAGACCGGGTTGCGCCGAAGTCCAACAGCACGATCTGCCCGGTCTTGGGATTGAACCGGTAGTTGGCAAAGTTGGGGTCGGTTTGCATCAGGTTGAAGGTAAACAATTCGTCCAGTGCCAACCGGATCAGGCTCTGCACCACGCGGTCACGTTCGGCTTGCGGCGCGGCCTCAAGGACCTCGATCGGCTGGCTTTCCAGAAAATCCATCGCCAGCACGTTTCGCCCACTGAAGTCACCATGCAAGCCTGGCACCTGGAATTGCGGAGCGCCGCGAAGTAATTCGGCACAGCGGGTCATTTGCGCAGCTTCGCGGTCGTAATCCGCTTCTTCTTGCAATTGGCGCCGCGCCTCGGCCAGCAGGGGGGCGAGGTCGAGGGTTTTGGGGATCAGGCCCGACAGCCGCACCAGGGCCGCCACATTGGTCACATCGCTGTCAATGCTGGCGCGCACACCAGGGTATTGCACCTTGATCGCCAAATCGCGGCCATCTTTGGTACGGGCGCGGTGGACCTGACCGATCGAGGCAGAGGCGAAGGGGCGGACGTTGAAATCGGCAAACCGCCCGATCCAGCCCTTGCCCCAGTCAGCATCCAGCACGGTGCGCAGTTGCTGCGGCGGCATGGGTTCGGCATTGGCGCGCAAACGGGACAGGACATTGGAAAGCTCGGGCGGCAGAAACCCGCCTGCATCCATCGACATCAACTGGCCCACCTTCATCGCCGCACCGCGCATCTGGGCCAGTTGCTGGGTGATTATCAGCGCGTTGGCCGGGGTCAGCAGCAAATCCTGCAATTGAGGCCGTTGGCCCGAGGCCAATTGGCGCATGCCGCCCACCAGCATCCTGCCGACAATCCCGCCCGCCAGCCCCCCCAGACGCCCGATGCGGGCAATTCGGGTCGCGGGCATGGCGAGCCCCTGCGGCTCTTTCGTCCCATCGGTCATGGGCGCGCCACTTTGGCGTTGGCCGCGCAGAAGGTCAGGCCGCGCGCAGGTGGATGTTGTGTCATTGCACCATTTTCTCTTGCTCTGTCCGAAACGAGAGTTAGCCCGATTTGGTCCGGTTTCACGGGAAGGGCCGGATAATTTCCAACTTGACCAAAGGTGCTACCTGCGTCGCCCGGTCAGGGCGCGGCCAAGGCTGACCCCAAGGTCAAACAGCAACTGCGCGGCAGGGTCCGGGGCGGGGGCGGGTGGCGGGGTGGGTCGCACTGGCCGCATCAGGCGGACCAGAGCGGCGAGCACCAGGAAAATCAGGCCAAACACCGTCAGCGCAGCTTCCAGACCCACGTGCCGCTGCAAAATGACGAAGGCTGCGGCGCACAGGAAGCCGAACCCAACCAGCGCCAGCACCGCTGCGATGCCATAGACCGCCGCATCGGCCACGGCGTACCCTACGGCCAGCCGGACCGGGCCAAAGCCCTGACTCAGTCTTTGATAAAAGCTCACCGTCTCGTCACTACACCCACCAACAGGCCAAGGCCGGCCGCCAGACCAAGCGCAAGGTAAGGATTGGCCACAATCGTCTGAACCAACTGTTGATCGGCCTCGTGTGCTTTGCGGCTGGCCAATTGGCGGGCGTCCTGGACGCCGCTGGCAATGCTGCCGGCCATCGAGGCACCATGGGCGGTGGCAGATGCCGCCATCTGTGCGGCCAGTTTGCCCATATCCTCGCGCATCGCGGCCATCTGGGCCAAAAGCGCTTCGTAATCGGCGGCAAAATCGGTGGCGGAGGGTTCGCGTGCCATAGCAGGCTCCAGTGTCTGGGGGAGATTGAAGAAAGATCGCCGGTCACCCGGCCACCCCTCCATCTTTGCTTCTTTCGGGGAGCAGAGTCGCTAACCTATGTCAGGCCGGCTCGCCGCGCGTACCGTAATCACCGGGCTGGCCACACTGCGTTGGGGTGGCGAGTGCCCGCATCGGAGGTCATTCCGCCGGATGCGACCTTGCCGTTTGCGGTGAGAGCACCGGCGATCCACGAAGGAACAAGTGTTTCGCTAAGAACCACCGATGGATAAAACAACCTTAGGATGTATATCACAGATCAGTATGGGGCCGACAAACCCGTGCAATGGTCGCGCTACGCCAATGGGAACCAGTCCCTACGGCATTCTTGTTCAACGACATGCTGCCCCAAAACCTCCGGAGTCTGACTCTGGATGATAACCTGTCTGCGAACGCGTTCCTGACCCAACGATTGGCCCGCCAGATCGTAAGCCACGGCGTCTTTCGCGCCAGTGGTTGCATGGTCGCGTGGCAGCAGCTCTTGGGTCAAGGGTCGCGGGATGGTGGACAGGATCTGCTCAGGAAGGATCAGATTATGCACCAGTCCCCCATGCCGCGTGATGACATCTTGGTACATCTGCCAGCGCTGCGCGCCTTTGCCCTTGGGCTATGCCGCAACCCGGACCGGGCCGATGATCTGGTGCAGGACACCATTGTGAAAGCGTGGAGCCATATCGGCTCGCTCACCCCCGCCACCAATTTTCTCGGCTGGTTGATTACCATCCTGCGCAACGGCTATTATTCCGACCTGCGCAAACAACGGCGCGAAGTGGCCGACCCTGATGGCCTGTTCGCGGCCCGCCTTGCCGTTGGCCCCGCGCATGACAGCGCTTTGGCCCTGCGGGAGTTTTTGCGCGCCTTCGCCAACCTGTCGTCCGAACATCGTGAAGTGTTGACGCTGGTTGGCGCCCTTGGTCTGTCTTATGCCGAGACGGCCGAGGTCACCACGCTGGCGCTTGGCACGGTCAAAAGCCGGGTAAGCCGGGCGCGGGCCCTGCTGGGTGAAAACCCCTTGCCAGCAGTGGATAACGTGACAATCGGCGTGCTGTCCCCCGCTGCGGCCTATGTGATGGAACAGGCGTAATTTGGCAGCCCGGACCGTTGGGCCGCCAAACCGCCAGCCTTAACGCCCCTTCTTTCCGCTCGCACTTTTCCCGCCGGTTTTGGCTGCGGGCGAGCCCGCATCGGCGGGCTTGGTCTTGCCAGGGGTGAAGGCCGCGGCCACTGACGAGGCGGATTTGGCATCCGGTTGGGCAGTGGGCGGTCGGGCGGGTTTCTTGTCGTTTGATTTGGACATGGTGGTTCCCATTTTAAATTGCGGATGCGCTAGTGTTTATACTCTGGAAAGGCCATGACCTGCGCCTTGGTCCAACTGGTCAGACCGTTCACCCTGCCATTGTCATCGCGCATGAAGGCCATCCGTTTCACCGGAATCATCACCGAACGGGTGCCTATCCCCAGAAAACCGCCGACATCGACCACAATCTGACTGGCGCTGCCCATGCCATGAACATGGCTGACCTTGCCAATTTTTTTGTCGTCATCCCCGAAAATCTCGGCATTCATCAGGGTGTCTGGCGTGAAATCAATCGCGTCCAGAACGACGTTGCTCGGGTAGTCCATAAGATGGCTCTCCATTGTCGGTACAAACGGCTTGCACATAGACTAACGGCCAAGGGTAGGAACTGGTTCCCTTGGTTCACGAGAAGTTGGGTTGGGTGAAGGGCAGCAGGGGCAACTATGCCCCTGCTGGTTTTCGGTGAGGCTAAGGCTTGCGCTTGAGGGCGTCTTTCAAGCCGCC
>JAYTQA010000160.1:0-4410 GCA_043746955.1 bacterium
GAAAGGCGGGCTGCTTTGGCATCGAAGGCGCTCCTCGTGCGGATGCCGAAGTCTATCAGATCAGGCCAAAAGAGGGCAGGTTTTTCAGACGTTCCTTAACTATGGAGATACCCCGGCAATAATTTCCGAGATTCGGTTTGCCCATGGAATTGGACGTGATGTCGCCAATACCGATTTTCGAGATGTGTCTTCTGTCAGAAAGTTGTCTGGGATGGAACCGGGCAGGACGGAGAGTTACACCCTTCTACCCAGAATATCTTTTCAACCCAAACTCGACAGTTTTTCTAGGATTGGTGATGACGACTATGGGAAGGGGTTGGTGGCAGATTTGTACAACGGCAACACTTGCGTCTTTATGCTAGTCCATGTCTTCTACGAAGACATGTTTGGCGGGAAGCATGAGACAATGGCTCATTTCTTCCAGAGACATGCCAACTACAAGAGCGGGATAACTGGTGGCGAGAGGTACAACTATCGCACATAAATCGGCACGGAGTATGTAACACCCCACCGCCGCTTGCCGGGTTTGCTACGTGAGGCCGAAAATTTATATTGGGAGAGTTGGGGCAAGAAGGCAGTTTGGGAAATTAGCCTAACGCGTAGCCTGCCCCGCGTACCGTCCGCAACGGGTCCTCTCCGCCAAACGTGCACAGTGCCTTGCGCAAGCGGCCCACATGCACGTCCACGGTGCGGCTGTCGACGTAGATGTCGCGGCCCCAGACGCGGTCTAGCAGTTGCTCGCGCGAGAACACCCGGCCGGGTTTTTCGAGGAAGGTGGCGAGCAGGCGGAACTCGGTCGGGCCGAGTTTCAGGGTCTGGCCGGAGCGCAGGACGCGGTGGGTTTCGGGGTCGAGCGTGATGTCGTTCCATTCGAGCGCGAGGCCCAAGGTGGCGGGCCTTGTGCGGCGCAGGTGGGCGCGCAGGCGGGCCATCAGCTCGATGATCGAATAGGGTTTGATCACGTAGTCGTCGGCACCGGTTTCCAGACCCCGGACTTTGTCGACTTCCTCGCTGCGGGCCGACAGCATGATGATCGGAATTTGCCGGGTTTCGGGGCGCATTTTCAGCCTGCGGCAGACTTCCAGCCCCGAGACATGCGGCATCATCCAGTCCAGCAGGATCAGGTCGGGCGGACTTTCGGCGACCAGCACCAAAGCCTCCTCGCCGTTGCTGGCGCGCTGGACCGCAAAACCCTCGGCCTCCAAGTTATAGGCCAAGACTTCGCGTTGCGCGGGTTCATCCTCGACCAGCAGGACGGTGGGTTGGCCCATCAGTTGTCACCCGAGATGACCGATTCCGCCTTGGGGCGCGGGTCGGTCGGCAGACTGCCGGTCGCGAGATAGATCACCTGTTCGGCGATGGTAGTCGCATGGTCGCCGATCCGTTCGATGTTCTTGGCGATGAAATGCAAATGCATGCAGGCGGTGATGTTGCGCGGGTCTTCCAGCATATGGGTCAGGAATTCGCGAAACAAGGCGGTGTACATCTGATCGACATCGCGGTCCTGCAAGCGCACCGCCTGCGCCAAAGCCACATCGCGCGCGATGAAGGCGTCAAGCGCATCCTTCAAGAGCAAGCCGACCTGACGCGCCATCCGCCGGATCGAGCCTGCCGCGCCATCAATCATCCGCATCTGCGAAAGGACCATCGCGCGTTTGGCGAGGTTCTTGGCATAATCGCCGCAGCGTTCCAGGGAGGCTGCGATTTTCAGCACTGACATCACGGTGCGCAGATCGGTGGCGGTCGGCGCGCGGATCGCAATCAGGCGGATGCATTCGGAATTGACCTGCTCTTCCAGCGCGTCAATCTCGGCGTCACCGGCGCGCACGCGTTCGGCCAAAGCCTCGTCCAGGGTTTCAAGCGCGGCTGCCGCGTCGGAAATGGCGGCTTCGACCAGCCCACCCATGCGCAGGACCAGCGCTTGGACGCCCTCGAGGTCGCGGTCAAAGGCGGTGGCGATGTGGCGGTCGGTGTTCATCTGGTGCTCCTCAGCCGATCCGGCCAGTGATGTAGCTTTCGGTGCGCGGGTCTTTGGGGTTGGTGAAGATGGTGCCGGTTTCGCCATATTCGACCAGATGGCCAAGGTGGAAGAACGCGGTCTTCTGGCTGACCCGGGCGGCTTGTTGCATCGAGTGGGTGACGATCACCACCGAAAACTGGCTGTGGAGTTCGTCGATCAGTTCCTCGACCTGTGCGGTCGCAATCGGGTCCAAAGCCGAGCAGGGTTCGTCCATCAGCAACACCTCGGGCGAGGTGGCGATGGCGCGGGCGATGCACAGACGCTGTTGCTGGCCGCCCGACAGGCTGGTGCCGGGGGCGGTCAGGCGGTCTTTCACCTCGTTCCACAACGCGGCCTTGCGCAGGCAGGCCTCGACCACCGCGTCGAGTTCGGCCTTGTTGCGGGTCAGCCCATGGATTTTCGGGCCGTAAGCCACATTGTCATAGATCGACTTCGGGAACGGGTTGGGCTTTTGGAACACCATGCCGACCTTGGCGCGCAACTGCACCGGATCGACCCTTGGGTCATAGATATCCTCGCCCTCCAGCGTGATCCTGCCTTCGACCCGGGCCGAGGCGATGGTGTCATTCATCCGGTTCAGGCAGCGCAGGAAAGTGGATTTTCCGCAGCCTGACGGGCCGATGAAGGCGGTGACGGTTTTATCGAGGATATCCACATCGACATCCTTCAGCGCGTGGTTGGTCCCGTAATAGACCTGCACCCCGCGGGCTTCGATCTTGTTGGTTGCGGTTTGCACGTCACGCTCCAGTCTCAGGTCTTTCATCATCGGTCCATTCTACCAGCGGCGTTCGTATTTGCGGCGCAAGATGATCGCGACGCTGTTCATCAGGATCAGGAACACCAGGAGCACGATGATCGCACCGGAGGCACGCTCGACAAAGCCCGGATCGCCGCGCTGGGTCCAGTTGTAAATCTGCACCGGCAAGGCGGAAGTTGGGTCAAACAGGCCCGACGGCGGGGCTGCCGGGAAGTCGCGCACAAAGGCCACCATGCCGATCAGGAGTAAGGGGGCGGTTTCCCCCAAAGCCTGTGCCAGACCGATGATGGTGCCGGTCAGGATACCGGGCATCGCCAGCGGAAGGACATGGTGGCTGACGGTTTGCAGACGGGAAGCCCCGACGGCAAGGGCGGCATCGCGGATCGATGGCGGTACGGCTTTCAGGGCCGCTCGCGTGGGGATGATGATGCGCGGCAGGGTCATCAGGGTCAGCACCAGCCCACCGACAATCGGGGCTGATTGCGGCAGACCAGCAAAGTTGATGAAGATGGACAGGCCGAGGATGCCGTAGACGATCGAGGGCACGGCGGCGAGGTTGGCGATATTCACCTCGATCAGATCGGTCCAGCGGTTTTTCGGGGCGAATTCCTCAAGATAGACCGAAGCGGCCACCCCAATCGGCAAAGCCAAGACCAGCACCACGAACATCATGTAAAGCGAGCCGATGATCGCCACCCCCAAGCCCGCCGCCTCTGGCCGTTTGTCGGACGCATCGGGGCGGGTCAGGAAGCCCGCGTTCAGGTGCAGGGTGATGACGCCGGCATCGCGCAGCTTGTCGGCCAAGGCCAGCTTCTCGGGCGAGGTGTTCTTGTCGCGCGCGGCGGTTGCCATCGTGACCCGGCCTTTGAAATAGCCGTCGATCCGGCCGTTCGCCAAAGCCTCGAACTCAATGATGGTGCCCAGCAATCTGGGGTTGGCCAGCACCAGGTTGCGCAAGCTGGCGGCGGATTCCTCCGAGATCATCTCAGCGATGTCCTTGTCCTTCAGCTTGCCCAGGTCGATGCCCTTGGCGGCAATTTCGGCGGACAGGGCTTTGGCTATCACCTTGCCGTAACCGATGGTCGAAACCGAGGCCATTTCCATCGGGTCGGCATGGCCGGACTTGTCCAAGGTTGCGGCGTCCAGCGTCACCGGGATTTCGATGAAGGTCTGGCGGAAGGCGGGCAGCCCTGCCGAAAAGATCGAGATCAGCAGCCAGATCAGCGCCAGAATAGCCAGCGTGATCGCCACCAGCCCATAGATCCGGAACCGGGCCTCGGCGGCGTTGCGGGCAGCGGTGCGCGGGTCGGGGGCGAACAGCGAATGGCTGGCCGGACTGGTCGCCGGACTGCCGGTGGTGTCAACCGGGGTCATTCGTACTGCTCCCGGTATTTGCGCACGATCACCAGCGCCACGATGTTGAGGCCCAAAGTGAAGCTGAACAAGGTCAGGCCAAGCGCGAAGGCGACCAGAGTTTCGGGCGAGGCGAACTCGGTATCGCCGGTCAGCTGGCTGACGATCTTGACCGTCACCGTGGTCATCGCGTCAAACGGGTTGAGCGACAGTTTGGCGGCGGCTCCTGCGCCCAAGACCACGATCATCGTCTCACCTATCGCACGGCTGGCCGCCAGCA
>JAYTQA010000161.1:0-1621 GCA_043746955.1 bacterium
GCGCCGCCAACCCCAGCGTCAGCGCCGCCGGAAAGATCAAGGCGCTCGCGGCGGAAACATAGCCGATCGCGGCCAGCACCGGCCCGACCACACCGATCACAATCACCCCGCGCGCAAGCAGCGTGACCAGCCGCGCGCGGTAATTGGCGCGGCTTTCGTCGCCGTCCTGCAGCCGGGCGTGGCGCATCACCTGGCCCAGCCGCACCAGCACCAGCCCGCCGATCAGGATGATCGGGAACGACAGCACCGAGATTGCCGCATCGCTGACCTCAATCTCGACCATGGCGATCCGGCGCAGCATCGCCACCGCCAGCAGCACCCCGAAAGACGAGGTGAGAAACCGGCCCTCCGCCCGCTTTTCTGCGGGCAAATCCATCAGCGCACCTTGCGTGTCCGCGACCGGAAACACCCGCACGCCCAGCCACATCGCGCCAAACAGGGTCAGGCCGATTTGCCCCAACCCGTTCACGATCTGCAACCCCACCACGCCCGGCATCTGGCTCAACCGCAACGCTTCGGCCAACGCCTCTAGCCCGAGCACCGGCACGAAGATCAGGCCCAACGACGCCAGAAACCCCCAGATCCGCCGCCCCCGTGCCGAGGCTGGTCCTTGCAACATCGCAACCAGCCGGTCGGTCCAATAGCGGCCGCGCCACAAGACCGCGATGGCAAAGCCGAGCAGCGGCAGGATCACCGGCAGACTGCCCAACAACCGGCCCTGCGCCAACCGGTTCATGCTCCGCGCCGCCGTCTCGTCCCAGATCGTCACCGCGGTCTGCGACAAAGCCTGCGCCGCATCGCGCCAGTTGCCGGGATAAAACGGGTTGGGCCACAGCTTCAAAAGCTCGTCGGCCTGGCGTTCGCGCAAGACCCGGTCAATCTCGCGGATCAGGCCGTCGGCGCGGGTATAAGCCTCATCCGCCGCAATGCCCGGCGCCTGCAGCCGCGCCATCTGGGCGTTAAGTTCGACGCGGCGCTTGGCAATCGCGGGCGCTTCGGTCACGCTTTCCGCAGGCAGCGGGCCAAGGGTTGCAATCTGATCCTTCAGCGTGGTGATCCGGGCCGAATTTGCGGTTTGCGCGCCCAGCAATTGCTCGCGCCAATGGGTTAGCTCCAGCCGCAGGTTTTCCAGTTCCACGTCGGTCCGGTTGGGGTTGGTGGTCGCCGCTTCGACCCGGGTCGCCATCCGCTCCCAGCCCTGATAGTCCAATGCCCCGGTGCTGGAGCCGCCCGAGGCCACCGCAGGCTTGACCGGCACGGCGGGCTTGACCCCGCCCTGCGGCGCAAACCCGCCAGCGGCCGGCGCACCGCCACCCGAACTGGCGCCAGACCCGCCGGCAAACCCATCAGCAGACCCGTCAGCCGAGACGCCACCTGGCACCGTGGCCGGGGTGCCGCCCGATCCGTCACCCGAAACGCCACCTGACACCGTGGCCGGGGTGCCGGTATCGGGCAAGCTGCCCAGCCCGACCAGCGGGGCGCGCGACTTGTCCGGGATCAGCGCGCCCGACCCATCGGCATGGACCTTGACCGTGGGCTGGCCCGGGGCCGCCCCGCCCGAGACCACCGCATTGTCATGCGGCTGGGTTGGCGTGGTTTGGGCGGGCACCGTCTGGGCGGG
>JAYTQA010000162.1:0-4399 GCA_043746955.1 bacterium
ATCCGCGGCAACCAGACCCTATTCATGCGCGGCGACGAGGTCGAGGCGGCCTGGGCCTGGACCGACCCGATCATCGACGAATGGGAGGCGCGCGGCGACAAGCCGCAAGGCTATGACCCGGGCTCGTCCGGCCCCGAAGATGCGCTGATGCTGCTCCACAAGGACGGCCGCCGCTGGCGCGAGATCAAGGGATGAAGTGTCAAGCCGATCCGTCGCGCGCGGCTTGGGAGGCCGGGCGGTCAGGCTCGGTGGCTCGCCACTTCGAGGTCGCACGATGATCTTTCAGGCCGATCCATCGCGCGCGGCTTTGATGGCCGGGCGGTCAGGCTCCGTGGCTCGCCCCTGCTGCGAGGTCGTGCGATGATCTTCCAGACCTATCCCTCGCGCGACGCTTTGATGGCGGGTCTTGCCGCTACCATCGCCGCCGAACTGCGCACGGCCCTGACCCAAGGCCCTGCCACCCTGTCGGTCCCCGGCGGCACCACCCCCGGCCCGGTGTTCGACGCCTTGTCGGAAACCGATCTGGACTGGTCGCGCGTGGCCGTCCTGCTGAACGACGAACGCTGGGTCAGCGGCGATAGCCCGCGCTCCAACACCCGCCTGCTGCGCGAACGCCTGCTGATAAACCAAGCCGCCGCTGCCACTTTGATCCCGCTTTATGCCGATGCCCCCCAGCCCGAAGACAAGCTGGCCGAGCTTTCCCTTGGCATCGCCCCACACCTGCCGATCACCGTGCTTCTGTTGGGCATGGGTGCCGATATGCACACCGCCTCGCTGTTCCCCGGGGCCGACAAACTGTCGCAAGCGCTAGCCCCCGATGCCCCGATCCTGCTGGCCCTGCGCGCCCAAGCGGCTGGCGAGCCGCGCATCACCCTTTCGGCCCGCGTCCTCAATGCTGCGCAGCATATCCACATCCTGATCACCGGCCAGGACAAGCGCGACGCCCTAAACCGCGCCCTGACCCTGACACCCACCGAGGCCCCGGTCCGGGTCGTCCTCGACCAATCCACCGTTCACTGGGCGGAGTAAGCCATGCCAAACCAACCGAAAAACCAATTTGACGCGCTGAAATCCCACCATGCCAAGATCGCCGACCGCAAAATCCTGTCGCTGTTCGATGCCGCACGCGCGCGCGCATTCTCGGTCCGCGCCGGGGCGATGCTGTTCGACTTTTCCAAAACCAACATTGACGCCGACGCGCTTGGCCTGTTGCTGAGCCTCGCCGAAACTGCAGGCGTTGCGGCCAAACGCCACGCGATGTTCACCGGCCAAAAGATCAACGAAACCGAAGGCCGCGCCGTCCTGCACACCGCCCTGCGCGCGGGCGATGCTGCGGTGATCAAGGTCGATGGCCAGGACGTGATGCCGGAAGTCCGTGCCACCCGCGCCCGGATGGCCGCTTTCGCGCGCGACGTCCGCAATGGCACCTTCAAAGGCCAAGGTGGCAAAATCACCGACGTGATCAACATCGGCATCGGCGGCTCCGACCTCGGGCCAGCGATGGCCACCATCGCTTTGTCGCCGTGGGGCGACGGGCCAAAGCTGCACTATGTCTCCAACGTCGATGGCGCGCATATCGCCGACACGCTGAAGGGCCTGAACCCGGCCACCACCCTCGTCATCGTCGCCTCCAAAACCTTCACCACCATCGAGACAATCACCAACGCCGACACCGCCAAGCGCTGGATGGCCAAAACCGTCACCAACCCCGCCGCCCAGTTCTGCGCCGTCTCCACCGCTGCCGAGAAAACCTCCGCCTACGGCATTGATCCCTCACGGGTTTTCGGCTTTGAGGATTGGGTCGGTGGCCGCTATTCGCTCTGGGGTCCGGTAGGCCTTGGCATCATGCTGTCGATCGGTCCCGATGCGTTCAACGACTTTCTGTCGGGCGCGCAGGCGATGGACCAGCACTTTCTGACCGCACCGTTCGCCAGCAATATGCCGGTGCTTCTGGCACTCACCGGCGTCTGGCACAACCAGATCTGCGGCTATGCCACCCGCGCCGTGCTGCCCTATGACCAGCGCCTGTCACGCCTGCCCGCCTATCTGCAACAGTTGGAGATGGAGTCCAACGGCAAGCGCGTCTCGATGGATGGCGCGAACCTGGCCTATAACTCCGGCCCGGTGGTCTGGGGCGAACCCGGCACCAACGGCCAGCACGCGTTTTACCAGTTGATCCACCAGGGCACCCGCGTGGTGCCTTGCGAATTTCTGGTGGCAAAACAAGGCCATGAGCCCGACCTCGCCCATCAGCACCTGCTCCTGGTGTCGAACTGCCTCGCCCAATCCGAAGCCCTGCTGCGCGGACGCAGCCTTGAAGAAGCCACCGTCCTCATGGCGAAAAAGGGCCTGACCGGCGCCGAACTGGACCGCCAGGCCCGCCACCGGGTGTTTCCCGGCAACCGGCCGACCACCACGCTGGCTTATCCGCAACTGACGCCGTTCGCCTTGGGCCAGATCATCGCACTTTACGAACACCGGGTGTTTGTCGAAGGCGTCATCCTCGGCATCAACTCCTATGACCAATGGGGCGTGGAGCTTGGCAAGGAACTGGCGCTGGCCCTGCAACCGATCTTGGAGGGCAAGCAGGGCACCGCTGACAAAGATGGCTCCACCGCCGCCCTCGTCGCCTATCTGAAACCCTGAATCCGGTCCGACAAAAGGGATCCCGGATTTCGTCGAAAGGCTGAGGAGGCCAAACCGCCAGACCCAGTCCGGCGCTGTCCTCCGCACCGGCAGGGCTCTCGTGGCAGCCGCAATTGGTAAACGAAAAATGAACGAAAAAAGTTAACCCATTGATCTTAAACAATTGCGCAAAGTGTCCACATGCGGGCAGGCTGTTTTTGGGGGAGGCATGCCTCCCCTAAAGCCTGCCTCACTTCAACGCCGCCGTCACAATCACCTCAACTTTATACTCCGGTGCCGCCAGTTTCGCCTCCCCAGTCGCCCGCGCCGGCGTATTGCCCGGCGAAACCCACCCATCCCAAACCGCGTTCATCTCGCCGAAGGTCGCGATATCCGCCAGCCAGATCTGAGCCGACAGGATCCGCGTCTTGTCGGTGCCGGCCTTGGCCAGAATCCGGTCGACCTCGGCCAGACAACTGCGGGTCTGTTCGCCGACCGAACCGCCCGGCGCGCCGACTTGCCCCGCCACCCAGACGATGCCGTTATAGCACACCGCCTCCGACATCCGCGCGCCCACGCCGATCCGCTTGATATCCGTGTTCATGAAATTCTCCCCATCTGACTGCCGCTTGCTAGCGCATCAACCGGGTTTTGGAAAGCCGCAGGTTCGGGTTTGCTGGAGCGGGTGAAGGGAATCGAACCCTCGTATTCAGCTTGGGAAGCCGAAGGTCACCGCGTGATATCAGTCGCTTGTGCGCGACTTCGGGATTTTCTTCGGGACGGGGTCTTTGACGCCATAGCCATCAAGGGCGTTTCGCAGGTCGCTGTCGATCACATGTGCATATCGAACAGTCGTCTCGATCTGGGTGTGGCCCAGCAGACGGCTGACCAGTTTCAGGTTGCCGGTCTGGCGCAGCAGGCGGGTCGCAAATGTCTGGCGCAAAGTGCAAAAAACCGATTGGCCTTGTGTGTTTCAACGGTTGATCCCGAGAACCTCGTTCGTCGCGGCCAAAGCGAGGAAAGCTGACCGGGTCAGGTGCATCGCAGCTGCCGCGGTGTCGATCGCATCCAGCGTGCCGGCATCCATGCTGATGTTGACGCGCACCTGCTTGGTGCTCCGCCGCACATAGGGCACGGCGACGAGGAACGCACCACCTGCCAGATCGGCTGCAACCTCGCGGCGCACCTCCTCGATCCCGCGCGGTTCGACCAAAGTCTCGGTCTCAAACCAAAGGTCCAGTGCCTCAGCGGCCGAGGGGATGATGTCGTTGAAGTCATCCGCAGCCGAGAAGCATCCCGAAAGATCGGGGAAGGCCAACCCATAGGCGCTGCCCTCGTCTTTGTGAACCAAGGCCAGATAGACGTTCATTTCTGTTCTCCTCAAATCCAGCCGACAGTTTTTGCGATGCTGCGGACGGTGCCGATCGGCAGGTCTTTCTGCGGGTGCGGAATGATGACGGTGATCGAACCCTTGCGGAACTTATGATGCGAGCCGTTTACCGAAACCAGGGTCCAACCCTCGGCTGCCAGCCGCCTCACGATGTTCTTGCTGTTGGTTTCCATCGCCGCCCCGTTCGATGTGTATATAGATACACAATTCTGGTATTACCGTCCATGAGAATTGTGTAAATAAGTGCGCAGGAATCATGATTGATGCCCGACACAAAAAACCAGTCACCTTGTAACGTTAGTCTCACTGGCGACCAGCTTGCCGCTCTCGAACGCCGCGGCCACTTCGCGAGATTGATCGCCAGCGCTCGCCAGCGGGCCTTGG
>JAYTQA010000163.1:0-4392 GCA_043746955.1 bacterium
CTGCTGGATGGCCATATCTGGCGGCTGTCCGAGCAGGTCGCCGACCGCGCCAAGGCCAAAAGCCTGGCGGGCCGCACCGTCAGCCTCAAACTCAAACGCGGCGATTTCCAACTGATCACCCGCCGCCACGCCTTGGCAGACCCGACCCAGCTGACCGACCGCATCTACCGGGCCGCCCGCGATCTGTTCGACCAGGCAGGCCACACGGGCCCGTTCCGCCTGATCGGCGTCGGCATCTCTGACCTCGCCCCCGAAACCGAAGCGGACCTGACCCCGGACCTTCTGGACCCCGAAGCCACCAACCGCGCCAAAGCCGAACGCGCCGCCGACGCCATCCGCGCTCGTTTTGGCCATGCGGCGATCATCAAAGGCCGGGCGCTGCGCTGACCCTTTCATCTGTCGCTAAATATCCCACAGCGTGCGCCATTGGTAGCGCCATTGGACCGAGCAACCAATGGCGCAAGGGGGGGTGTGAAACCCCCGGCGCTCGCGACCCGCTCAGTTGTCGATCAACGCGCGCACCGCTGCTGTATACTCTTTCGGCGCCTGCAGCATCGCGAAATGGCTGGTGGCGGGCAGGATCACCAGTTTCGCACCCGGGATCAGGCTGGCAATCTTTTCGGTGTGGGCGCGCAGGATCGCCTGATCGTGGTCGCCAGCCGCCACAACCGTTGGCACCTTGATCGCTGCGACCTCGGCATCGGTCCAGTTCGGCTGGGTCGCCCACATGGCCGAGATTTGGGTGACGAAGGCATCATACTGGTCAGGCGTGGGCGACAGCTTCCCATATTCCTTGCCCATCCAGTCGATGTACTGGCCAAAGACCTTGTCGTTCATCACGCCCGGATCGACGCCATCGGTGGTGATGTTGGCTGCCTGCGCGAACAGATGCTTCAACCGCTCAGGGTGGTGCATCGCAATATCCAGCCCGATGATGCCACCGTCTGACCAACCCACCAGATCAACCTTGTCGACCTTCAGGTAGTCGAGCAGCGCCAGATAATCGGACGACATCAGGTCATAACCAAACGGTTCGGCGGTGCGGGTCGACCGCCCATGGCCCCGGCTGTCGGCCACGATCACCAAATGGTCCTTCATCAGGTCAACGACTTGATTGGACCAGATGTCGGCATTGCCAAGCCCGCCATGGATCAGCAGCACCGGGTTTCCCGCACCATAGGTCGCGTAATACATCTGAATGCCGTTCACCGGGGCGGTGCCGGTGGCAACCGCGGCGGGCATCGGCGGCGGCATCGGGATCGCGGCCCAACGGTCCTCGGCCAGCGCGGGCAGGGCGAGCGTTACGGCAAAACCAACAGCAGCAAGCAGGCGCATCGGACTCTCCTTGTTCAGCCTCTATTCAGCGGCAATCGGCAGGGCGCGGCGGCCGATCTGGGCAATCTCTGCGACCACGCGGTTTATTCGGATGCAAAATGCGGAAAAGCTGGGCAGGGGTTCAACCTTGCGTTCATCGAGGTACAACGCCCGGTCAATCTCGACCTGGACCACATGTTTGCGCGACACCGGATGGCCATAGGCCTGCGCGATATAGGCGCCCGCAAACGGCGAGTTACGTGCGACGCGAAAGCCTGCGGCGGCAAAAATCGCCTCGATCTGTTCGACCACCTCCCGTGATGCGGCAGCACCGAAACGATCGCCCAACACCACCTCTGGCAAGGGTTGGCCGGGCCGGGCGTGAGTTTCGATCGCTTCATGCGGCATCGAATGGCAGTCGATCACGATCGCCTCGCCAAAGCTGGCGTGGGTTTCGGCGACAAGTCCGCGCAACGCCGCGTGCCAAGGCCGCCAATGCTGGGCGATCCTTGCCTCAGCCTCGGCCCGCGATATTTTGCCATCATAAATCGCACGTCCGCCCGACACCACGCGGGGAATGACCCCAAGGCCGGAAGAGATCCGCGGGTTATGCGCGGCGTGGGCCACACCTTCGACCACGGCGGGGTCCAGTTCATCGCAGCCCCGGTTCAGATCGATAAAGGCGCGCGGTGCTCCGGCACACAGCAAAGCTGCCCCGTTCAGCGGGGCGCGCGAAAACAGCTTGTCGACATAGGCGTCTTCCGAAGATCGCAGCGCCAGCGCGCTGAGCGGACTTGCTGCGAGAAAGCCCGGCGGATAATCGCGGCCCGAATGCGGTGACGAGAATATGACCGAGGTCAACTGCCGCGCAGGGCGGGTCAGGCGGAATGATTCTGGTTCGGAAAACTCGGCCATGCATGCCTCCATACCATAGGTATAGCGGCAAAATCTGGCGCGGAGAAAGCCCTTGAACAGGTCTGCGACTCTCTTTATAGCCCGGGCACCGACGCGGTTCCGCCCGCATCCTTTGGTTTGGGCTCAGGCGGGATGCGGCGGCAGACGGGCGGTTAGCTCAGCGGTAGAGCACTACGTTGACATCGTAGTGGCCACTGGTTCGATCCCAGTACCGCCCACCATTCACCGCCAGTCTTCGGGCTGGCACGTTTTTCAACTGGCGCTACGACGCGCCGCGAACCAGAGGAGACAGCCATGAAGGTTGCAAACTCGCTCCGCTCGCTGAAGACGCGTCATCGCGATTGCCAGGTCGTACGCCGTAAAGGCCGCGTCTATGTGATCAACAAGACGCAAAAGCGCTACAAGGCCCGCCAAGGTTGAACTTTGGTGCGCCCCGGCGCTTTCAGCACGGTTGATGGGCCGCCAGGGGAGACCTTCGGCGGCTTTTTCATATGTGTTGCGGGCTTTGCCGATTGCCTTGCGCGCGAATTGTCCCAAAATCAACCTAAAGCCCAGGAGCAGCCGATGAAACTATACCATTCCCCCACCACGCCATTTGGCCGCAAGGTCATGGTGTTGATTCTGGAAACCGGAATTGGCCCGCAGGTTGAGGTCGTGGCAGCATCTGGCACGCCTTTGGCCCCCGGAACCTTGCCGGTTAGCGTCAATCCTTTGGGCAAAGTTCCGGCGCTGATGACGGACGCGGGCCCCGTGCTCTATGACAGCCGGGTGATCTGCCGCTATCTGGATGATCTGACCGGTGCCGGCCTTTATGGGGCTGCCCCCAAACTCTGGGATGTGCTGGTGCTGGAGGCTACTGCCGACGGCATTCTGGATGCAGCCATTCTGATGGTCTATGAGGTTCGGCTGCGGCCCGAAGACAAGCGCATCCCCGACTGGGTCGAAGCGCAGTGGGCCAAAGTTGCCCGTTCGCTGGATCGCCTTGAAGCGGACTGGACCGCCCATTTGTCGGGCTCGCTGGATATGGGGCAGATCGCTTTGGCCTGCGCGTTGGGCTACCTCGACTTCCGCCATGGCGTGCGCGATTGGCGGGCCGGGCATCCGAAACTGGCCGAATGGCAGGCCGGGTTCGCCCGAAGGCCGTCGATGCAAGCCACGGTTCCGGTGTAAAAAATTGCCACGGCCCGGGCAAATCGGGGCTACGGCTGCGGCTTCAAGGTCGCGGGGCGCGGAAATCGGGTTTTGCTTGGCATTGAACGCCTTTGTGCGCTGGACGGCCCGGCAATCCTTGGCTAAAACCCGCCCGGCAGGGCTGCGTCAGGAACGCAGCCTTATTAGATTTACGGGCCGTCCAGACAGGCGGCCAGCCGAAGGGAGAAGCGTTCGTGTCCCATGCTGAAGATATCTCTGGAAGCACCACGGCCAACCGGCGGGATTTCCTTTACTACGTCACGGCCGGTGCCGGGGTTGTGGCGACGGGTGCGGCGGTCTGGCCGCTGGTCAACCAGATGAACCCCTCCGCCGATGTGCGCGCTTTGGCCTCGATTGAGGTCGATGTGACCGGTGTGGCCGAAGGCACACAGCTGACCGTCCTTTGGCGCGGCAAGCCGGTGTTCATCCGGCACCGCACGGCGGACGAAATCAAGGCAGGCCAAGCGGTCAAGCTCGGCGATCTGGTGGATACCGGCGCTGAAAATGACAACCTGCCCGCCGGAACCGATGCCAGCGATGCCAACCGCTCGCTCGACAAAGACGGCAAATGGCTGGTGATGATGGGGGTGTGCACCCACCTTGGCTGCGTGCCGTTGGGCAATGGCGCAGGTGAGTTTGGCGGCTGGTTCTGCCCGTGCCACGGCTCGCAGTACGATACGTCGGGGCGCATCCGTAAGGGCCCGGCGCCCAAGAATCTCGCGGTTCCGGACTATCTCTTCTCGTCCGACACACTCGTCAAAATCGGCTGACGCCAGGAGTAATCGATGGCCTCGTCTCACGGCGCTCAGCCGGTCTTCAAGAACAAGGTGGTCGCCTGGATCGACTACCGCCTGCCGATCTTCAGCTACATCGAGAAGGAATATCACACCTTTCCGACGCCGCGGAATTTCAACTACTTCTGGAACTTCGGCGCGATCGCGACCGTGATGCTGGTGCTGATGATCGTCACCG
>JAYTQA010000164.1:0-11599 GCA_043746955.1 bacterium
CGGCTCCCGCCCGATCTGGATTTTGCGTCTGACCACCGCGCCAGAGGGGTATTGCTGGGGCCGCACCGACTGGCCGGCGGTGCATTGCGAGGATCAGCAAGTGCGCTGCGACAAGGCGACATCGTAGCGGTGCCATCCGGCCTCATGTGACCCTAACATCGCGGAGATAGGCCAAAGCCTGCTTCCCCTTCGGCCATTCGCCGCTTATAGCTTTGCCAAAAGCGTGGGGACGGTAATGGCGCATATCATCGTGGTCGGCAACGAAAAGGGCGGCTCGGGCAAATCGACGACGTCGATGCATGTGGCAACGGCACTCGCGCGGATGGGGTTCAGGGTTGGCGCGCTTGACCTTGACCTGCGGCAGAAAAGCTTTGGTCGCTACATCGAAAACCGGCTGGCCTATCTGGAACGCGCGGGCCTGAACCTGCCCGCCCCGATTTACCGTGACTTGCCAGAGGTTGAGGCGTCCCTGCTCGCCCCCGGCGAAAACGCCTTTGACCGCCGGTTGTCGGAGGCGGTGACCGAACTGGAAACCACCAGTGATTTCATCATCATCGACTGCCCCGGCAGCCATACCCGCCTGTCTCAGGTGGCCCATTCGCTGGCCGATACGCTGATCACGCCGATGAACGACAGCTTTGTGGATTTCGATCTGCTCGCCCATGTTGACGCCGAAACCGGCAAAGTCACCGGCCCTTCGATCTATTCTGAAATGGTGTGGAACGCGCGCCAGTTGCGGGCGCAGGCCGGTCTGAAACCGATTGACTGGATCGTTTTGCGCAACCGTCTTGGGGCGCAGCAGATGATCAACAAGAAGAAAGTCGGGGCGGCGTTAGAGGAACTGTCGCGCCGCATCGGTTTTCGCGTGGTTCCGGGTTTTTCGGAGCGCGTGATCTTTCGCGAACTGTTCCCGCGGGGCCTGACCGTCATGGACCTTAAAGACACCGGCGTGGACCAGTTGAACCTGTCCAACATCGCGGCCCGGCAGGAGGTCCGCGATCTGATCCGTGAGCTTAGGCTGCCAGCGGTTGCCCAAAGCCCCGGAACAAAGCTTGCCTGACCTGCCGGCGGGTTTCGCGCATGTTGATCCGGTCCAGCCGCAAAGCGAACGGGTCTGGCAGGCTGGAGCCGACGGATTTCTTGGCAAACAGCCCGAACTTGGCAAAAAGCGTTCTTCCGATTTTCATGGCGGCCTCCTTGGCGCTGATGAGGTTAATCTCCTGCGCAAGCACGGCACAAACGTGGCCAGCTTGCGGAAGACTTGCGGAGTGTGACAGGCAAATGGAAACAATCCGTTTCCAAGACCGCTTGCCCGTCCTGCCGCGCCATGGCACCTCTGGCACTGGAGGTTTTGATGCCAAATCCCTTATATGATGCACTTTTTGCGGCTTTGGCCACCCGCGACACCCGGCTTTTGATTCTGGCCGACGGATCGGAGGTTGGTGGCAGGGCGTTTCATGCCACCATCGCCCGCGCCGCCAACGCCCTGCGCCAGGCTGGTGTCCAGCCCGACGACCGGGTTGCCGTTCAAATTGCCAAATCACCGGAGGCTTTGGCCGTCTATGCCGCCACGGTAGCCATCGGAGCGATTTTCCTGCCGCTCAACACCGCCTATACCCCGGCCGAGGTCGGCTATTTCCTTGAAAACGCAACCCCAAGCCTGTTCCTGTGCGACCCTGCAAAAGCGGCTTCGCTCAGCGATGTCGCCGCGCGCACCACGCTGATGACGCTGGATGCCCAAGCGGGCGGCAGTTTTGGCGATCGCATGGTCCAGGCTGCGACCACATTTAGCCCGACCAATCGCAGCCGGTCGGACCTCGCGGCGATCCTTTACACCTCCGGTACCACCGGCCGGTCCAAAGGGGCGATGCTGACCCATGCCAACCTGCTGTCCAACGCCGAAACCCTCGCCGACCTCTGGCGGTTCACCGCCGACGATATTCTGCTCCACGCCCTGCCGATCTTTCATACCCATGGCTTGTTCGTTGCCAGTAACGTCAGCCTGTTGACCGGCGGGGCGATGATCTTCCTGCCGGGTTTCGAGCCCGGCGCGGTCCTGCGCCTCATGCCACACGCCACCACCATGATGGGCGTTCCAACCTTTTACACCCGGCTGCTGGACGACCAGCGCTTCACCAAAGCGCTCACCGCGCATCTGCGGCTGTTCATCTCGGGCTCAGCACCGCTGCTCGCCGAAACCCACCGCCAGTTTCACGATCGCACCGGCCACCGCATCCTGGAACGCTACGGGATGACCGAAACCAACATGAACACCTCCAACCCCTGTGATGGCGACCGGCGGGCCGGGACCGTGGGGTTCCCGCTGCCGGGGGTGGCGTTGCGCATCATGGCGGACGGGGTGGAGGTGCCTGCCGGAGACGTCGGCGGGATCGAAGTCCGGGGTCCCAACGTTTTCGCCGGCTACTGGCAGATGCCCGAAAAAACCGCCGAAGACCTCCGCCCCGATGGCTGGTTCAGCACCGGCGACCTTGGCCAGCTTGACCCGGACGGCTATCTGCAGATCGTCGGGCGGTCCAAGGACCTGATCATCTCTGGCGGGACCAACATCTATCCGATTGAGGTGGAACTGCTGTTGGATGGTCAGCCCGGCGTGCTGGAAAGCGCCGTGGTCGGCCTGCCGCACCCTGACTTTGGCGAAGCGGTGTTTGCCGTGTTGGTGGCGCAAAAGGCCATGGCGCTGGACGTAGGGGCCGTGCTGGACGGGCTGAAGGATAAGTTGGCGGGCTTCAAGCGACCCAAGGCAGCGGTTGTGGTGGCCGAACTGCCGAGAAACCCGATGGGCAAGGTGCAGAAAGCCGAACTGCGCAAGAGATACGCCGATTGGTTCAGCGACTGAGGGCGAAGCGGGGGCCAGCCCCCGCACCCCCGGAGTATTTTCGCCCAGATGAAAGGGTTTAGCGGGCCGCGTCCTCGTCGTTTAATTCGCTTTCCAGAAACCGCTCGAAGTCGTCCAGATCGACCGGATCGAACTGGCCAAAACCCTGCATCCAGACCGTGGCTGCGCGCAGGGCATCCGGCTCCAGCTTGCACCATTTCACCCGCCCGCGCTTTTCCTGACTGATCAGGCCCGCGTCGGCAAGCAGCGACAGGTGCTTGGAAATCGCCGCGAGCGACATCCGGAACGGTTCGGCCACGTCGGTCACCGCCATATCATCCTCCAAGAGCATGGTCAGGATGGCGCGGCGGGTTGGGTCGGAAAGGGCGGCGAAGGCCATGTCGAGCGGGTCGGTCATCGCGGCAGTATCGGGGGCGGGTTTGCCAAGGTCAACCGGATGGTTGAATATATCCTGGCGCGAAAGCCGGGGTTCACCGGGCGGAGAGAGCGATTTTAGCTTCAAAATAAATCTATGGGAATCAATATATTAAACCATTCCAGGCGCGCATTATCCCGGCTTGACTCCGCCGCCCCCGCTCCCTAGGTTGCGACCGAATGTGATGAGGCGGTGATGGAGCAGGATCCCGACCCGGAAAGCTTGGCGGCGCTGGAGCAGCGCATCGAAAAGCTGAAGGGAAATTCTCCGGTTGCGCGCGCTGGCACGGGCGTGGTTTTCTCGCAAGGCGAATTGGCCTGGCGGATGGTGATCGAGCTGGTGACCGGGATGTTCCTGGGGCTGGCGATCGGATACGGGCTGGATGCCGTGTTTGGCACCCTGCCGATCTTCCTGATCATCTTCGCCTTGCTGGGCTTTGCGGCGGGGATCCGAACGATGCTTGGGACAGCGAAGGGTCTGGGACGCAAGATGGAAGGCGAATAGCATGGCGAACGGGGCGGAACAAAGCACGGGTCCGGTGATCGATCCGATGAGCCAGTTTGGCATTCATCCGCTGTTTGGCGGTGATCTGCACTTTTACACGCCGACCAATGTCACCCTGTGGATGGCCGTCACCGTGCTGGGTGTGCTGGCGCTGATGGTCTGGAGCACGGCGGGCCGCGCAATCGTGCCGGGGCGCGGTCAGTCGGTGGCCGAGATGATCTACACCTTTGTGCACAACATGGTCGAGGACATCACCGGCCATGATGGTTTGAAATTCTTCCCCTATCTGATGACCTTGTTCACCTTTATCCTGCTGGCCAATTACCTTGGCCTGATCCCCGGCGTCTTCACCACCACCTCGCATATCGCGGTCACGGCAACCATGGCGGTGGCGGTGTTTCTGACGGTGACGGTGCTGGGCTTCGTGCTGAACGGCGCAAGCTTTTTGGGTCTGTTCTGGGTGTCTTCGGCACCGCTGGCGCTGCGCCCGATACTGGCGGTGATCGAGCTGATGTCTTATTTCGTGCGCCCGATGAGCCATTCGATCCGTCTGGCCGGCAACATGATGGCCGGTCACACCGTGATCAAGGTGTTTGCCGCCTTTGCCTTCTACGCGCTGATCTCGCCGCTATCGATAGTGGCGATTGCCGCGATGTATGGCTTCGAGGTGCTGGTCTGCGGCATTCAGGCCTATGTCTTTACCATCCTCACCTGCGTCTATCTGCGTGACGCATTGCATCCTGCCCACTGACGCCTGCGGGCTTCCAACCTCAATCCAAGGAGAGACGACATGGACGGCAATATCGTAAACATGGGCGCTTATATCGGCGCGGGTCTGGCTTGCATCGGCATGGGCTGTGCGGCAATCGGTGTGGGCAATGTGGCGGGCAACTTCCTCGCGGGTGCTTTGCGCAATCCTTCGGCGGCACCGGGCCAGACGCCCATGCTGTTCATCGGCATTGCCTTCGCCGAAGCCTTCGGGATCTTCTCGTTCCTGGTGGCACTGCTCTTGATGTTTGTGCTCAAGGCCTGATCTGACGGGGCGTCGTTGGGCGCCCTGCTGCACGTCTAGGCCCGGCGGAGGGACATCATGGCTACATCTTCACCCAGTTCCGGCGGCATGCCGCAGTTGGATTTTACCACGTTCCCCAATCAGATATTCTGGTTGGTGGTGACCTTGGTGGTGATCTATCTGGTGCTCAGCCGGATTGCTTTGCCGCGCATTGCCGGCATTCTGGCCGAACGCAAGGGCACGATAGCGGGCGATCTGGCGGCGGCCGAAGAGTTAAAACAGCGGGTCGTCGCGGCTGAAAAGGCTTATCATCAGGCGCTGGATCAGGCGCGGATCGAGGCGGCCAGGATCGTCTTGGCCACCAAGGCTGAAATCCAGGCCGACCTTGACGCCGCGATTGCCAGGGCAGATGCCGAAATCGGCATCAAGTCGGCGGAAGGCGCGGTCCGGATCGCGGAAATTCGCGCCGGTGCCATGGCCGCCGTGGCAGAAGTGGCGCGCGATACCGCCGGGGCATTGGTGGCGGCCTTGGGCGGCAACCCGGATGCCGGTGCGATTGAGGCAGCCGTCACCGCGCGGCTGAAAGGGTAATGCCATGAAACGACAAACGCCCCAAAAACTTCTGACCTCGTTAGCCTTGACCATGCTGGCCGCCCCCGCCTTTGCGGCAGAGGAAGGCCCGTTCTTCTCGCTGCGCAACAGTGAATTCGTGGTCGGCATTGCCTTCCTTTGTTTCATTGGCATCGTGATCTACACAGGCGTGCCCAAGCGGATCGGCACCATGCTCGACGACCGCGCCCAGATGATCAAGAACGACCTCGACGAAGCGCGGCTCTTGCGCGAGCAGGCCAAGGCGCTGCTGGCGACCTATGAGGCCAAACAGCGCGAAGTGGCCGAGCAATCCGCCCGGATCGTCGCCACCGCCAAGACCGAGGCGCAGGCCGCAGCAAATCAGGCCAAGATCGACCTGCAAGCCTCGATCGCGCGCCGGTTGGCCGCAGCCGGTGAGCAAATTGAATCGACGGTGAAATCTGCCGAGCGTGCGGTGCGCGATCAGGCAATCGCCGTCTCGGTCGCAGTGGCGGGCGACGTGCTGAGGCGCCAGATGACGGCGGATCAGGCCGCAGCGGCGATCGACGCTTCGATTGCGCAGGTTGCAGCCAAGCTGCACTGACCCGGCGGCTTTCCGGCAAGCTGTGTCGTTGCCCCCTGTCGCTGCGCGCTGGTTTCAGGCATCAAGGTGGCAATGCGGAGGGCGATCATGAGCGACTTTTCCCCGATTGCTGGCCGCGCGCCGCGACTGGCCGTGCTGTTTGACGCCGATAACGTGACGGCGCGCAACGCCTCTGCCATTCTCGATGAGATCGCCGGTTTTGGCGAACCCTCGGTCCGCAGGGTTTATGGCGACTGGTCAAGTCAGGCCCTGACCCAGTGGAAGGAACAGGCGCGCGATCTGGGCCTTGTCATGCATCAGCAGTCGGCCAACACCAAGGGCAAGAACGCCAGCGACATTGGCTTGGTGATTGACGCGATGGATATCCTGCACGCCGGCAAAGTGGATGGCTTTGTGCTGGTCTCGTCGGACAGCGATTTCACCCGGCTGGCCTCCCGCATCCGCGAGGATGGCCTGCAGGTGATCGGCATTGGCGAGGCCAAAACCCCTGAAAGCCTGCGCAAGGTCTGCAACCGGTTCGTGTTGATCGAGAATATCGTGGGCGGGGCGGAGCCTGCACCAGACGCCAAGCCAGGCCGGGCCGAGCCGGCACCTGTGCCGCAAACCGTCAAAGACCCGCCGTCCAAGGCCATCCCCTACATCCGCGATGCGATGAAAAAGATTGATCCCGACCAAGACGATTATTCCTTGGGCCAGCTCGGGCAGGTCATCACCCAACTCCACCCCGACTTTGACCCGCGCACGTATGGGTCGGCCAAACTGTCGGACCTGTTGCGCAAAACCGGGCGGTTTGACGTGTTTTCGGTCGGCAATACCCTGAAGGTGCGCGACAAGGCGTGACGTTCGCGGCAGGGTTGCAGTCTGCCGAAAGCGGGTAAGTTTGCGCGTGACCACAAGCTTTCTGTCTGCAACAACGGCAGAATGCTGCGGGAATCCAATGACATTGACGGCCTGAGCGAGTTTGCATTGCACTTCCTGCTCTCGGGGCAAGGGGATGCGCGGAGGCTTGCAGCCGAAATGGCGCAGCAGATGCCTGGCCTGCCCGCGCTGGAGTTGATCTTTGTTTTTGCCTCGGCCGCGTCGGGGCTGGAAGAGGTGTTTTCAGGCACCGAGACCAAGGCCATCGCTTTGGATGCCTGGCGCATGGCGTCATTGGTGGGTGTCGATCTCTATATGATGCAGGAATTGGGGCTAAGGCGCGACCTTTGCGCCGATCTGTTGGACTACTGGCGCAGCGAGGACGGGTTCTTTCTGGCCTGACCTGGGTGCGCGACCTCAAATTTAAAGCGCATTCCGAAAAGTGTGACACGGTTTTCGGAAAAAATGCGCAGAAAAACAAAGACGTAAAGCGGTTGTTTGATTCTTATCAAACGCAAACCGCTTTAGGGTGCAGAAATTGGCCGCTATTCGTGCAGTTCCACCGTCGCCCAGGTTTCAAAGCAAACCCCGCCCGCCAGCGCCATCACGCCGACCGTCGCCCGCCCGCCCAAGCCAACCTCGCGGCCAAATACCTCGACCAGCAAGTCCGGCAGCCCGGAGGAGACTTTGTGCACCGCCTCGTACTCTGGCGTACAGACGACGAAATTCAGCGTGCGGATGATGCTTCTGACCCGGTCAAGCGAGCCTACCGCCTGTTTGATCCCGCCCAACAGGTTCAATCCGGTCTGACGGGCGGCAGCATAGCCTTGTTCGGTCGAAAGATCCTGGCCCAGCCGTCCCTTGTGGGTGATGCCGGTGCCAATTTGCGCGACATGGCCCGACAGAAACAACAGGTTGCCCACCCGGTGATAAGGCTTCATCGTGCCATAATCGGCCCCGTAATAGCCGATACGATCGAAGTCGGGGATATCAAGGCCCATCTGGATCGCGAGGTGTTCGGGTGTCATCGGATCATTGGTCATGTGGCCTCAGATCATCTTGATGACATCTTTGCCGACCGCCAGCACATAGCCGCGCCGTGCCACGGTTTTGACCAGCAGTTCGGTCACCAACTGGTTGCCCAACGTATCGCGCAGGCGCTTGATCCGGGTGGCACCGGCAGCTTCGTCACAATCGGCCTCGTTGCGGCCAGAGATGACGGCTTCGATCTGCGCGCCGGTCAACACCTCGTCATCCAGACGCGCTTCGGCGAGGACAGCGATCGTCTCTAAGGCGGCTTCGGTCAGTTGGAATTCCAAATCGTTGATATAAACTGCCCGCGCCTGCCGGCTGATCACCATGGTGGCGACCTGAATGCCGGATTTCTGGATGGCCGATATGCGGCGGTTCAGCGTGATGATCGTCACGAGAAACACCAAAGTAGCGATCAGCAAAGCCGTCGAAAACGCCAGCAGCACAAAGATCACGAAGCGGTAGCTTTGCAGCACGACGGCAAAGCTGGTGCCCGATTGCGCCAGAATCTCCAGCAGTTTGATTTCCGCGCCACTGGTCAGGTCGTTGTTGTCAACGAACAGCTTTTCGACCGACAAGTTGAACGCATCGGCGTCGGGCAGGCTGAAGAACAAAAACAGCGCTGCCGCCAGCAAGATCACCACAATCGCCGCAATGCCGAAGGCCACCACGCGGTTGCCCGCGCGCAGACTGTCAGTAACGGAGGTAGAAGTCTCCGGCACTCGCTTTCCTTTCATTCAGGCCTTCGGGGCCGAACGTGGACAGTATTTTCAGCAAAGTCCACCCATCGGCGGCCAGACGCGGCTGCAACTCGTTGTGAGCCGCCTTGGGCTTGCCGCAGGCGGCGTTACTGATCTGGCTCACGCCGTAAGCCAGCCGCAAAGGGTTGTCTTGCTTGGCCTTGTAATCGGCAAAGCATTGGGCCTGCGCGGGCAGGGCAAGTGCCAGACCAAGCGTCAGGACGATCAGCATCGCACTCAAGGCCCGACGGCTGGTGAGGCACAGGATAAATCTGCTCATAGGCGTTCTCCGCTTCTTTGGGTCATCCTGCGGGCAAGTGCGCTGCTATTCAATATCAGCCGCGCGACATGGCATCTCTGCCGCGTTTTCGCCACGGTCCTGCCCAACGGCGGCCCTTCTGCAGATGTGACATCAGGACCGGGGGCTTCAGACGGAATCACATTGGCCAGAGACAGGGCACGCCCATGACGCACAAAGCAATCTCCCAAGCACTGGCCGATTTTGGCGACGACGTGCTGTGGCATTTGACCCGGTTTGCGCAAGGCAGCATGGACCTTGTCACTCTCGCGATTGTGGGCGGGCTGATTTACCTCGCGACCCTTGACGCCGCCTCGGCCGGGCTGCAGGGCCGCCCGATGTTTGGCGTCCAGGCCACGGCGGATGGGATTGCCGGGGTGGCGCTTGCATCAAGCCATGCGCCCACGTCTTGCGGGCTGACCAACGACCTTCTGGCATCGGACCATCGCAGCTGCCTTCATGCGCTGGTACTGGAGCCTGCAGCGATCTGACCCCTTTCGCAGGTTCAGGTTTTCGGCTTTGCTGGCCCGATGATCCTGCCCGACTTCACCTTTGAAACCGCAGCCCGCGCCCGCGGCCTGGTGCGCATCGCAGGACTTGACGAGGTCGGGCGCGGCCCGTTGGCAGGCCCGGTCACCGCCGCCGCCGTGGTACTGGACCCCGCACTGATCCCGCCCGGCCTGCGCGACAGTAAAGTGCTGTCAAAAGCGCGGCGCGAGGCGCTGGCATTGGAACTGGCACAGGTCGCCGAAATCTCGGTCGCCCATGCCACGGTGCTGGAGATTGACCGGCTGAACATCCTGCAAGCGAGCCTTCTGGCGATGGAACGCGCGGTGGCTGGTCTGCGCAAGTCCCCCGATCATTGCCTGATTGACGGCAACAAGATCCCTGCGGGTCTGCGGGGTAAATCGCAGGCGATTGTCCGGGGCGATGCCTGCTGCCTGTCGATTGCCGCGGCCTCCATCGTGGCCAAAGTGGCGCGTGATGCGATCATGGTGGATTTGGCGCAACAGCATCCGGGCTACGGCTGGGAAACCAACGTCGGTTACCCCACAGCCGCACACCGCAAAGCGCTGCTAGATTTGGGCGTCACCCCTTGGCATAGGCGTTCGTTTCGCCCCGTCCACAATAGGTTGTATCAAGATAAATCTCTAACCCTTTGATTCAATAAAGAAATTGACGGCGAATCGCCGATGACTCACAGTGTCATCAACCAGCGGTGAACAATGCCGCAGGATTTGAGGGCAGATATGGCGACCAAGACGAAACCAGCGGAGGCCCCCCCGCTTCCGCGCAATCAAATTCTGGCCGGTGACTGTATCGAACGGATGCTTTCGCTTCCGGCGGGCTCAGTTGACCTGATCTTCGCCGATCCCCCCTATAATCTGCAGCTGAAGGGCGATCTGCACCGGCCTGATAACTCCTTGGTCGATGCGGTCGATGACCATTGGGATCAGTTCACCAGCTTTGCGACCTACGACAGCTTCACCCGCGACTGGCTGGCTGCCGCGCGGCGGCTGTTGAAGCCGAACGGTGCGATCTGGGTGATTGGCAGCTATCACAACATCTTCCGGGTTGGGGCAGAACTGCAAAACCAGGGCTTCTGGCTGTTGAACGACGTGGTGTGGCGCAAATCCAACCCGATGCCCAACTTTCGCGGCAAACGCCTGACCAATGCCCACGAAACCCTGATCTGGGCGGGCCGGGATCAGGCCAGCAAATACACCTTCAACTATGAGGCGTTAAAGGCGCTGAACGATGGTGTCCAGATGCGCTCCGATTGGCTGCTGCCGATCTGCACCGGCCATGAGCGGCTCAAGGATGAAAACGGCGACAAGGCACATCCGACCCAAAAGCCGGAAAGCCTGTTGCACCGGATCATCGTGGCGACGACCAACCCCGGCGATGTGATCCTCGACCCGTTCTTTGGCACCGGCACCACCGGAGCGGTTGCCAAGATGCTCGGCCGCGATTTCATCGGCCTTGAACGCGAAGCAACCTACCGCCGGGTCGCCGCCGACCGCATCGACCGGGTGCGCCGTCTGGATGCCTCGGCTTTGGAGACCACCGGCTCCAAGCGCGCCGAACCCCGCGTGCCGTTTGGCCAGGTGGTGGAGCGGGGCATGCTGCGGCCGGGCGAGGAGTTGTTCTCGATCAGCCAGCGCCACATCGCCCGGGTGCGCCCCGACGGCACCCTGGTCGGCCATGATGTGAAAGGCTCGATCCACCAGGTCGGCGCCCATCTTGAAGGCGCCCCAAGCTGCAACGGCTGGACCTACTGGCATTTCAAGCGCGATGGCAAGATGATCCCGATCGACCTGTTGCGCCAGCAAATCAGGGCTGAATTGGAAGCCGAAGGCGGCCCCAAGCACTAAAGCGCGTGCCAAAAAGTGTGACGCGGTTTTCGGGAAAAATGCGCGGAAAAACAAAGACGAAAAGCGGATTTTTGATTCTCATCAAACGCAAGCCGCTTTAGGTGCCCTAAAGCACACCCCATCCCACGCCAGCCTTGCGGACCGCCCGCCAGGCCACTTGCCACAGCGGGTCGGCTTTGGCGGGCCCCGTCCCGTTCATCTGGGCAAAAATACTCCCGCCGGAGGCTTCAACGCCGACCCTAGAGCATGATGACGTTTGATAGAAACATCGTCATGCTCAGGAGTCTCAGTGGTCGCGTGATTGTTGAGGAAAACCGGATTCCACTTTTCCTCA
>JAYTQA010000165.1:0-4389 GCA_043746955.1 bacterium
GGCCAGATCATTCTGAACTGGTGGCAACTCAACATCGGCGACCGCAACTCGTCCCACGCCCGCGCACTGGCCGCGCGGTTGCGGCGGGCTGGGCCGGTCGAGGTATTGGGCGAAGCGACGGTCCATCAATTGGCCAAGTCGTTGGACATCATCGATGCCGGGCCGCTGGTGCGTTTGGTTCAGGTTCTGGCCGAGGTGCGCGATCATGTCGGCCAAACGCTGGCGCAACGGCTTGGCGGAAATCCTCCTGCCCTGTCCACCCTGCGGTTTCAGCGGCTGATGCGGGTGGAACCGGATGACCTGGCCACCGCCCTGCGCCGCGCCGTGGTGATGGCCGACCGCAAATGCAACGTCGCGGCCTTGGGTCAGGACGTGGTGCACTGGTCCGATAAGACCCGCAGCCGCTGGTGCTTTCATTACTACGGTGCCGCGGCACCCGATGCGCTGGAGGCTGGCGCGGACCCGATGGACGAGGAGATTTCCCGATGACCACCTTTCTGCAATTCCACATTCTGACCACCTATCCGCCGTCAAACCCTAACCGCGACGACCAGGGTCGGCCCAAACAGGCCTCGGTTGGCGGTGCGCCAAGGCTGCGGCTGTCATCGCAATCGGTCAAGCGGGCGCTGCGCGAAAGCCCGGAGTTTGAGATGGGGCTGGCGGGCCATATGGGTTTCCGAACCAAACGCCTGTTTGCAGAGCTAAAGGAAAAGCTGATCAAAGGGGGGGCCGACGCGTCCAAAGCCCAAATTGTTGCCGAGAAAGTCGCGAAGATCTTTGGCGGACTAGAAGCACCGAAAAAGGACAAGCCGGACGAATTGGTTGGCAAAACACTGGCGTTCATTTCGCCCGAAGAATGGCGGCTGGCGGATGAACTGGCGGCCAAGGCCCTTGCCGGTGAGGATTTGCCGACAGAGAAAGAGTTCAGCAAACTCGTGCTGCGCCGCGCCGACGGGGCGGTGGATATTGCCATGTTCGGGCGGATGCTGGCCGATGATCCGGGGTATAACCGCGAGGCGGCGGTGCAGGTCGGCCATGCGATCACCACCCATGCCGCGATGGCCGAGGATGACTGGTTTTCGGCGGTCGATGATCTGAACAAGGCCGATGATACCGGGGCAGGGCATCTGGGCGAACACGCTTTCGGCTCTGGCGTCTATTACCTCTATGTCTGCGTCGATTGCGACCTGCTGATCCGCAATCTGGGCGGGGACCAAGCCCTGGCGGCGAAAGGGGTGGCGGCTTTGGCCCGCGCGCTCGCCACCGCGACGCCGCGCGGCAAGCAGAACAGCCATGCCCATCACCCCCGGGCTGGCTATCTGCGGGCGGAGCAGGGAACCGGCCAGCCGCGCGACCTGACCGGGGCCTTCTTCAAAGCGGTGGATTTGAAGGCAAAGGACGGGGCCGAACGCGCCTCGATTGTCGCACTGGAAGCCATGTGTGGGCAGATTGACCGGGCCTATGGTCAGGCCTGGGCCGATTGCAGTCTGATGGATGTGGGCCTGGGTGTCGGCAGTCTGGACGCCATTGCGGCCTTCGCTGCCGGGGCGGTGGCGGATGTCTGACTATCTGGTCTTTACCCTGACCGCCAGTTTGGCCGCGATGGGCGATCTGGCCGGTCATGAACGCCGCGGTTCGCTCACCTGGCCGGGGCGGTCGGCCGTGCTGGGTCTGCTGGGGGCCGCGATGGGGATACCGCGGGACGCTGACTTTGCCGCACTTGACGCGTTGCATGTGGCGGTCGCGGTGTTCGACGCGGGCCAGCCCTTGCGCGATTATCATACAGTCGAAACCGTCCCCACCGCCGCCGCCAAACGCCCGCAATCGCGGCCCGAAGCGCTGGCTCTGGCCAAGGGCCGCACCAACACCACGATCACCCTGCGCGACTACCGGATGGCTGCGCTTTATGGCGTCGCGGTCTGGGGCGGTGATCTGGCGGCATTGCAGGCCGCGCTGGAACGCCCGGGTTTCACCCTGTATCTGGGTCGGAAATCCTGCCCGCTGGCCGCACCGGTCGGGGCAAGGGTGGTTGACGCCGCGGGGCCGGAAGCGGCGCTGTCTGCGCTGCATCTGCCGCCATGGCGCAGTCCTGCCACCGCCACGGTGCTGGTGCTGGACGCAAGCGACGCCCCGGATGCCCAACGTTTGGAGCAGCGCCACGATCAGCCGACTGACCGGGCGAAATGGCACTTCTCGCCGCGTCAGGTGGCGTTCTGCGATGTTCAGATCACGCCGGGGGGTGCGGTATGACGCTTTACCTGTCGCGCCTGCGATTGTCGCAGTCGCCGCAAATCGACGCGCTGTCGAGCTTGTTGGACCCTGCAAACCGCAAGCTGCCAGGTGAAGACCCGATCGAACGCGGTAGGCGCACCGATGCCCACCATCGCCTTGTCTGGTCGGCTTTTGCTGGGGATTCCGCCGCCAAGCGCGATTTTCTGTGGCGATCCGATGGCAACGGCGTGTTTCTGGCCCTTTCGCGGCGGCCACCGGGCCAAAGCCCGCTTTTTGACCCACCGGAAGTGAAGCTTTTCGACCCCGAACTTCAGGTTGGTACCCGACTGGCCTTTATCCTGCGATGCAACGCCACCCGCACGTTCAAAACCGACGAACTGACGGCGAACGGCAAGGTGCGAAAGAAGCAGCGCGATGTGGTCATGCTGGCACTGCATGGCTTGGCCAAGGACGAACGTGCCGACGTGCGCCATCAAATTGCGCAGGATGAAGGAAGCCGCTGGCTTGTCGGGCAGGGGGGCCGGGCTGGGTTCGCTGTTGCCGACCCCGACAGGGATGTCGTGGTTGCTGACTATTCTACCGCCAGTTTGCCGGGCCATATCGGCAAACGGAAAGGTCAACCTCAATATGGCATTCTTGAGATGTCGGGCATGCTTAGCGTCACTGATCCATCGGCGTTTCTATTGGCCCTTGCCGATGGTTTCGGTCGCGCCAAGGCCTTCGGCTGCGGCCTCATGTTGCTCCGGCGGGCGGGATGACGCTGCCGCCCTCGGCACAACCCGGTCTGCCGCCGCCGAAGCCGATCCCGCTGAAGGACCGCTCGTCGCTGGTCTTTGTCGAACGCGCACAGCTTGATGTGCTCGACGGCGCGTTTGTGGCGGTCAATGCCGACGGCACCCGCACGCAAATTCCGGTCGGCGGTCTTGCGGGCATCATGCTGGAACCCGGTGCGCGGATTTCTCATGCCGCGGTCACTCTGGCCGCCCGGGTCGGCACCCTGATCACCTGGGTGGGCGAGGCGGGGGTCAGGCTGTATTCCGCAGGTCAACCCGGCGGGGCGCGGGCCGACCGGCTGCTGTGGCAAGCCTCGATCGCGCTGAACCCCGAGGCCCGGCTGCGCGTGGTGCGCAAGATGTATGCCATCCGTTTTGGCGAGGATGCGCCGCAGCGCCGCTCGATTGACCAGTTGCGCGGGATCGAGGGCGCGCGGGTCCGCAAAAGCTATGAACTGCTGGCCGCGCAATATGGGGTGACCTGGACCCGCCGCAGCTATGACGTCAAGGATTGGGACGCCGGCGATGTGCCCAACCGCTGTCTGTCCGCCGCGACCGCCTGTCTGCATGGCCTGACCGAGGCAGCGGTTCTGGCCGCTGGCTATGCGCCCGCCATCGGCTTTCTGCACACCGGCAAGCCCTTGAGTTTTGTCTACGATATCGCCGATCTCTGGAAGATCGCCACCGTGGTCCCCGAAGCATTCCGGGTCGCCGGATTGGCCGCGAAGGGCAAGCTGGACATGGCGCCGGACCGCGCCGTCCGTCTGGCCTGCCGCGACGCCTTTCGCCAATCGGGCCTCTTGGCCAAGCTGATCCCGCAGATCGAAGAGGTGCTGTCGGCCGGCGAACTGCCCCGGCCCGACCCGCCGCCCGAAGCCCTCGGCCCGGCGTTCGAGGATGCGGAAAGGGGCGGCGATGCTGGTCATCGTGGTTGAGAATGCCCCGCCCCGGCTGCGCGGCCGTCTGGCCGCCTGGCTGGTCGAGGTGCGGGCCGGGGTTTTTGTCGGCGACTACTCCGCCCGGACCCGGGAAAGGATCTGGGACAGCGTGGTGGCCTATATCGAGGACGGCGACGCGGTGCTGATCTGGAAAGCGCCGACCGACCAGGGCTATGACTTCGCCACCGTCGGCCGGAACCGCCGCACCCCGGTGGATTTCGACGGCCTGAAACTGGTCAGCTTCGCGCCGAAAAAACCGTGAAATTTCGGTAGGCTCTTTGACATCGTGAATAATGTGTGGAATCAACTGTCTCCAGCAAGACTGTTCCCCGCCCACGCGGGGATGAACCGTTGCGTTTGGGCCTACCTTGACAAGATATGGGCTGTTCCCCGCCCACGCGGGGATGAACCGTGTTGGTGTGTTGCTGCCAATCGTGCAACAACCT
>JAYTQA010000166.1:0-4369 GCA_043746955.1 bacterium
TAGATCTCATTCAGCCAGTTGCCATAGAGCAGATGGGCATGGCTGCGCCAGCGGTTGAGCGGTTTTGTCGCCGGATTATCACCCGGGTAGTAGTTCATCGGGACATTTATCGGCGTGCCAGCCGCCACGTCGCGGTCGTATTCCTGTTTCAGCGTGTCGCTGTCATATTCGAAATGGTTGAAGATATAAAGCGCGCGGTGGCCGGCATCCTCGACCATGCACGGGCCGGTATCGGGCGAGCCGATGAGCGTGCGCAGGCCGGGGGCCGCGTTGATTTCGGCCTGACGCATCTCGGTCCAGCGGCTGACCGGGATGACGAATTCATCGGAAAAACCACGCAGATAGGGCGCGGTCGGGGCCAGGTTGGCTTGCGGGAAGCAGCCGAACGCTTTGGCATTCAGGGTATGTTTCTGCACATTGTGAAAGTGATAAATCATCGCCATGCCGCCCCAGCAGACGCCAAAGGTCGAATGGACATGGCTCTGGGTCCAGTCCATTACCCGGGTCAATTCCGCCCAATAGGTCACCGCCTCGAACGCCAGATGTTCGATCGGTGCGCCGGTTATGATCAGACCGTCGAACTTCTCGCCGGAGGCCTCGACCTCGGCAAACGGGCGGTAGAAGGTTTCCATGTGCTCGGCGGCGGTGTTCTTGGTTTGGTGTTCGCTCATCCGGATCAACTGAAAGTCGATCTGCAACGGGGTGGCGCCGATCAGCCGGGCAAACTGGGTCTCGGTCTGGATTTTCTTCGGCATCAGGTTGAGGAGGCCGATCCGCAGCGGCCTGATGTCCTGACTGGCGGCGCGGTCGGGCGACATCACCATGACGCCCTCGGACCGCAACACGTCATAAGCGGGCAGATTTTCGGGCAAAGTGATCGGCATGTTATCCTCGGGGCTTCGCAGGGGTGGTAAGCGCCGGGTCGCGCCGATCCAGCGCGGCGGCAATCAGCCGGTCGAAGTCTGCCGGGGATTTGACCTTTGCCACCTCTTCCGCCGTGACCGTCACCCCCCAACGCGCCATCGCGGCATAACGCGGCTGGCGGCTTTCCAACAGGCGGGCATAGCCGAACCGCAGAAAGGCATCCGGGTCGACGTGCGGTTCGGGGTGCAGGCCCAGATATTCCTGCCAGACCTGCATCAGGAACGCCGGGCGGTAATACATCGGCTTGGGCTGTCGGTCGAAGCGCTGGCAGAGTGCGGCACGGTGGGCGTCGGAACCTTTGATCCAGACCAGCAGCAGATGGGCTGCGATCTCAGCCATCACCGGATCGGCGGGATTGTCGGCCTCGACCACTTCGCAGATCGAACCGGAGGTGTCGCAGATGAAATGCTGGTAGCCATAGATATCCTTGGCCCGCGCGATAAACCGGGTGGTGTCAAGCATGGCGGCAACCTCGGCCTGCGCGTGCTGGGCCTGGCGGCGCTGATACTCGGGCAGGGCAAGGCCGCCCATGGCGGGGTCGCCGGGTTTGCCGAGATAGGAGCTGAGCGGGGCCAGATTGTCGAAGGTGATGTTGGAGGCGATATAGACCGAATCCGACATCAGGAGTTCGCGCAGCAGCGGCACTTTCATCGCCTCGCGCTTGAAATTGTCCGCGATGAATTCGCCCATATACCGCGTGCCGATCCGGTAATCGACCGAGTAATGAAACCACCCCGCCTCATGCGCTTTGTCGGCCCCGCGCAGCAGGTTGGCGAGCGTGGTCTTGCCAAGGCCGGACATGCCGAACAGCAGCACCTGCTTGCGCGGGGCGGAAAGGTAGGCGCGGGCGGTTGGATAGATCATCAGCGTTGGGTTCCTGTGGCCAGCCGCCGGGGGTTTCACACCCCCCGCACCCCCGTGGAGTATTTGGACCGGGTGAATGGCAAGAGTTAAGGGGGGTGTAGCGGCAAGCGTGGGGATTTTCACGCGGAAAATCGCGCGGCAAGCCATCTCAGCGGGCGGCCGTCGATCACCACCATGCCGAGTGTCAGAAGGGCCATGCCCGCAAAGGCGGTGGGCGGCAGGGTTTCGCCAAAGAACGCCGCGCCAAGGAGGACGGCGACCGGGGCTATCAGCAGGGTGACCAGGCCAAGGTTGCCGGCCCCTGCCGCCTGCAGGATCGTGTAGAACAGCCGGTAGGCCACCGCCGAGGCGATCAGGGCAAGGTAGACCAGGGCGGCAAGCGTCGCGGGCGCGGGCACCGGGGGCAGGCCGTTGAGCGCAAACGCGGCGGGAACCATGATCAGCGCACTTGCGGTCAGCATGGCGGCGGCGCTGACCTCGGGCCGCACAGCGCTCAGGGTTTGGCGGCCATAGACGCCGGCCAGCGCATAGGACAGCCCCGCGCCAAGCACCGCCAGTTGGCCCAGCGAGGTCAGGTCAAGATGGCTGAGAGCCGCAGGGCCGATCACCACGGCGACACCTGCAAGGCCCAGAGCCACGCCGGTCACACGGCGCAGGCCAAGTCGCTCGTCTGGGAAAACCATCGCGGCCACCAGCACGGAAAACACTGCGGCCGAGGCGTTCAGGATCCCGGCCACGCCCGATGGGATATGGGTCTGGCCCCAGAGGATCAGGCTGAACGGCACCACATTGTTGAAGATGCCCATGACCAGCGCATCCCGGCGGAAGCGCCAGCCTTTCGGGACCGGAAGGCCGGCTGCCCTGACATAGGCCCAGAGCACGGCGGCCGCGATACTGACCCGAAATGCCACCACGCTCGTCACCGGCCAATCGGCCAAAGCCAGATGGTTGGCGGTGAACGACCCGCCCCAGATCAGGGCGAGCAGCAGGAGGAGGCTCCAGCTTTTGGCGGTCAGGCGGCGTTGCGCTATGGCTGCGGTCATGGCCGCCTTGTGCCGGATTTGGGGTGAGCGCGCCACCCGGAAGATGATGTTTAGGCCCCCAAATCCTCGGCGGCAGGCGGATGGCGTGCAGCCCAAACCGGGTGCGCGGCCTGGGATCAGATCGGCCTGGGATCAGATCGGGCCGGGATCAGGTTGACCGGGATCAGGTCGGCCGGGATCAGGGCGGGCGAGATCAGGTCGGCTGGGATCAGATCGGGTTGGATCAGATCGGGTGGGACCAGGTTGACTGGAATCAAGCCGGGCGGGATCGGGTCGGGCGAAACTGGGCGCGGATGTTCAAAAGGATTCCCGCGAAGATCACCGCGCCGCCGGTCAGAACATAAGGGTCAAACGGCTCGGCAAAGAAAATCGCCCCGATGACCGCGATGAGCGGCAGGCGCAGAAAGTCGATCGGTGCGACAAATCCAGCCGGGGCGAGCGCCAGGGCCGAGGTCAGGCTCAAATGGGCCGCAACCCCGCACACGCCGATCAGGGCGAGCCATGGCAGGGTCTGCGCGGTGGGCCAGGTGATATGGCCGTCATAGCCGGCGGCGATCAGCCCGAAGCAGAACTGCATCAACGTCAGCCAGAACAGGATGCCGATGACGCTGATGCCCCGGGTCAGCCGCTTGGTCATGATCGATACGGCGGCAAAGCAGACCGCGGCGCCCGCCGCCGCCAGCACGCCGATGTTGAGCGATCCGGCACCAGGGCGGGTGACGATCAGGATGCCGGCAAAGCCCAAAGCCGCAGCACCAAGACGTTGGGCGGTCAGGCGTTCGGCAAGGAAGATCGGGGACAGCAGGATGACCCAGAGCGGTGCGGTAAACTCCAAAGCGAACACCTGGGCGAGCGGGATCAGCGTCAAAGCGACAAACCACAGGTTCTGCCCGGTGAAATGCACGATGTTGCGCAGAAAATGGCCGGGCAGGCGTTGGCGGGTGACCTCGTGCAGACGCCCGGTCCATGCGCCGACCACGACCACCAGCACGAAGCCCACCGCAGAGCGGACCATCAGCACCTCAAAACTGTCATGCACATGGGCAACGTTGCGGCTTGCGACCGCGATGAGCGAGAAGGAGACGACCGAACCCATCATCCACAGGGCGGCTTGCCACAGGCGGGCCGGACCTGCCGCCTCAACCATGCTCAGCCAAGCCGTCCAGCCGGTCGGCCTTGCGCAGGGCAGGGAACATCCAGGCCCAAGCCCCGGTGACGATCAGCGTACCGACCCCGCCAAATGCCGCAGCCATCACCGGCCCGATAAAGCGCGACAGGACACCGGATTCAAACTCGCCCAGCTCGTTGGAGCCGGAGATGAACAGGCCCGACACCGCCGACACCCGGCCGCGCATATGGTCGGGGGTCACGATCTGGATCAGGGTTTGGCGCACGTTGACCGAGATCATGTCCCCTGCGCCCAAGACCGCCAAGGCCAGCAGGGACAATGGCATCGACCGCGAATAGGCGAACACGATGGTGGCCAGGCCAAAGGCTGCCACGCCTAAGAACATCTTGACCCCCGCCGCCCGTTTGAT